>CAYVRC010000030.1:0-36292 GCA_964453205.1 uncultured Pirellulaceae bacterium
GTCGAGGGCGGCGACGGAAACGGCTTGATCTTTGGTGGCGATGCGGGCGGCGAAACCACGCACAGCGGGGCGGGCAATGATCGCTACGACGGCGGATTCGGAGACGACACGATTTACGGCGGTGGCGGCGGCGAGGACGAGATCAACGGTGGCGACGGCAACGACATGATCTTCGGCGACGGTCTCGGCACGATCGTCGCCAACGGAGACGGCGGTGATGACACGTTTGTGGTCTCGGCCGCTTTTACCCGAATCGACGGCGGCACGGGCGCCAACTCGCTTCGCTTCGACGCCGACGCCGACTTGACGCTGACCGATGCCGACTTGCAGGTCGGCTCGGCGGGGTTGGCGACGATCAGCGGCATTCAAAAAGCGTCGCTGCAGGGCGGCCCCGGCGATCAACGCCTCGACGGCAGCGGGTTCTCGGGAGAATTATCTCTGTCCGGTGGAACGGGCAACGACACGTTGATCGGCGGAGTGGGCGCCGACCGCCTGTTCACGCAGGGCGGTGACGACAGCCTGGTCGGCGGTGACGGCAACGACGTGTACGGGTTCGCCTTTGACGCCAACGGCCTGGTCACGCTGGTGGAACCCGCCACGCCCGCGGTAACCTCGGGCCGACGAGACACGCTTGATTTTACGGCTTTCGGCACCGGGGTGACGGTCGACCTTGACGACGACCAGTTTCAAACGATTGCACCGGGATTGCAGTTGCAACTGAAGGAACTGGGGATCGAGGACGTCTACGGCACCGATTTTCCGGACGACTTGAAAGGCACCGACGCGGCCAATCGGCTTTTCGGTCGTGGGGGGCACGACAGGATCGACGGTCGCGATGCTCCGCCGGACGACCCCGACCAACTCTTTGCCGGCGGATCGAGGACGGTGTTTCTGGACTTCAGCCGCCAAGCGGGGACACAGCACGTCTACACGTCGCTGGAGCGTGCCACGATTCGTGATCGCATCGCCGAAGATTTGGACAACTTTGACATCTTGGTGACACTGGAAGAACCGGTCGCCGGCGATTTCGTCCGCGTGGTCTTCAACGCGTCGGAGGTCGGCGGGCCGTCGATCGGCGGATTGAGCGAACGGATCGGTTTCCGCGAGATTTCGAATCAAGGCACGGTCTTGGTCGACGTCAACAGTTTCCTGGATCCGACCAACAGCAATCTCGTCAACGGCTTGAACGCGTCCTCGGAAAACTTCGTCGGGTTGTCCAGCACGATCGGGGCACACGAATTGGTCCACCTGTTCGGCGTCCGTCACCACGACGCGTTCGGCGATCCGGGGTCGGGTATTTACATCCCGCCGACATCGCGAGTCGATAATCCGTTGTCCTTCCGGTTCCGACCGGTTTACGCCGGCGCCGCTTCGGCGACACAGACACCGAATCACCTGATCGCCTCGCCCGCCTCGGTCGGCACGTCACTGGTCGATGCGGCCGGCAACCCGTATTTGGGACCGCGTGCGGCGCTAAAGCTTGCCCTTGCGGAATCGGGCGTCGCGGTCCGCGAGCAAGACGACAGCATGAAAGACGACATCGGCGGAACTCCGGTGCAATCGCTCGGTCTGTTGCCGATGGTTCGCGTCCCCGACACGCGTCCGGGAGCCGGAATCGACGACGATTTGTCCGCCCGCGCGGTGGTGGCATTGGGCGAGATCGAGATGGACGGAAACCGAACCGAAAATGATCGCTACTCCTTTACTCTGGACGCACCATCGATCGTGACGATCGAAGTGATGAGCGACACGCTACGACACCGGATCGCGGATCGTTTTGATACGTTTCTGCGACTGCTGGACGATCAAGGTGATCCGATCGCAACGGCGGGAACCGTGCCGGGGTTCAGCGACGATACGATCGAGCCGACCGATTCGTTGCTGTTGGACTTGGACTTGCCCGCCGGGACGTTCATCATCGAAGTCGATTCGTTCAGTTTTCTGTTGCCCGAATTGACCGACAACGATCCGAACTACTTGGGCATCGATGTGGTCAGCGCTTGCAACGGCTCACCCGACGCATTCGTGTGTTTGGATCAAGACACGGGCGGTTATGAGTTGTTGATCTACACGATCGACATGGAGCAGCCGGCGGACGATTCCGCTCCGGGCGATACGCTGATCGGCGGCGACGGCCCGGATCAGTTCTTTACGAACAGCGGCTTCCCGAAGATCTTGAATTTCTTCGGTGAGGACGAAGCCTTCGGGCCGACCAGTTTCTTTGTCCAGCCGACGTCCCCGCCGTTGACGCCGCAGGTGGTCGCGACCAACGACACGGCGCTCGGCGGCGACGGAACGACGGTCACCGTGTCGGGACGACTGCTCGATTACGCGGATCAAGACTTGACGGGCTTGCGAATCGACTGGGGTGATCTCGGCACACCCGAACCGCTGACGATCGATGCGGCGGGCAAATTCGAACCGGCCATTCACACCTATGCCGGCGAAGGCGATTACGTCATCACGGTGTTCGATCTTGACGGCCGCGTCAGAGCGACGGAAATCGGCGTGACCACCCGGGTGATCAGTCAGGACAGCCAGGGCGTGTTGCACATCAACGGTCGGACATCGGCGGACTTTGTCCGTTTGGAACGTTCCGGTGATCTGCTAATCGTCTCGGGTGTCCCCGGCGTGCGGGAAAGCTATGGCATGGCCGATGTGCCGCGGATCGTGATGAACTTGGGCCAGGGACGCAACTATGTCTTTGCCGACCCGACGATCCCCATCCCGATGCACATTCGCGGCGGCGACGACTTTGACTACGTCCGTGCCGGGGCGGGCGACGACATCATCGAAACGTTCGGGTTCTTTGACTTCGTCGACGGCGGCGCTGGCATGGACACGATCCTGACCGGCGACGGAAACGATCGTATCTTTGTTGCCGGAAACGAGGGCCCGAAAGACGTCGTCGACGCCGGCGACGGCTTCGATACGCTTTTCTTGACCGGCAGCCAGCCGGTCAGTCTGGGATCGTTCGACGCCGCGGCGAGCTCGATCGAAAGCATCTTTGGGGGAACGTCGATTACCGGCACCGAAGGCGACGACGTGCTGGACTTGTCGACGCTCGGCAACCTGCGTGTCACGCGGATCGACGGGCTCGGCGGGAACGACTTTATCAAGTTGAAAGGCGATCCGAGGACGATCACGGAGGTCTCCGGCGGCGACGGAAACGACACACTGATCGGCTCGACGGGTGCTGACATTTTGCGTGGTGAGGCCGGAGACGATTCGATCGTCGGTGGCGGAGGCACGGATCAGATCTGGCCCGGCCAAGGGTTCGACCGTGTCGTCGCGGGTGACGGTGATGACACCTTGTACGCCGCGGGAACCGACTTGGTCGGCGACAGCATTGATTTGGGCGACGGAGTCAATCGTTTGGTCAACCCGCCCAACGTCAATGGGGGTTTTGCGGCACTCGTGCTGAGCGATTTTGATGCCGCCGTGGCTGGCATCGGAGTCATCGACGGCAACGGTCAGCGTTTGAACGGGACCGCCGGCGATGACGACGTCGATCTTTCCGCGGCGGAGCTGATCGACGTGGAACTGATCGACGGCGGCGACGGCAACGATCGCATCGTCGCCTCGGATGTCACGGCGTTGCAGATTCTCGGCGGTCCGGGGAACGATACTTTGGTCGGCGGTGCGGCGAACGACTCGCTGTTCGGTGGGACGGGCCGGGATGTTTTGACCGGCGCCCCGGGGACGGATTTTCTGTTCGGACAAAGCGATGAAGATGAATACGTGTTCGTCGACGGCGACGGCGTGGGCGTCGTGGGCGGGTTCCAACCCGACATCGACCGCATCGATTTGCGGCAAGTCGCCTCGCTGAACTCGTTCGCCGATGTGCAGGCCGCACAGACGCCCTCAACGGGCACGGACATCGATTCGGGCGGCGGTGATAGAATTTTGCTATTGGATCAAGCGTTCGGCGCCTTGGACGAGGATGATTTTTTGTTTTGAGGGACGGGTCGGACGACCCGACGGATCGTAAACCTAACGCGGGCTGGGAAGATGGCTGAACGAACGATGGTCAAGACGTGGACGAAGATCGCTTCGCGGGAAGGCTGGCTTGCCAAGCTGTCCCGGTGGTACGAGCAGGATTGGCAAAACGCGATCGTCGCGGTGTCGCGTGGTCAGACACAGCCTCCGCCGGATGCCTCGGACTTCATCGCTCTTTTACCGGAGGAGAAACGCGAACTTGCCCTTTCAACCGTGCGATCGATCGATCAGTACTACCGGGAAACCTATCAATCGGCTTCGTCGCATCGTCGGCCGTCTGACGCCAACAGCCAGATGACCGCGGCCGTCTACGCGGACTCGGTCGGTTCGGAGCATCCGACACTGGACGCCGACGGCAACGACTTTTCGGCCGACCAGTTTGCCAAAGGCGTGACAGATCAGCGTTCCGGCGCCGTGGACGTGCCGACGTTGGACACGCCATTTCCGCCAGAGGCGCATCCCCAGGCGACCGGTCCCCAGGCGGCGGGATTCTCTGCGGCGATCGACCAGCCGACGCTGGATTCCGACGCGGCGTCGCCGGCCGCCAAGCCCGCCGATCGCGGAACCCGAGACGGAAGCTCTGCCGCGGACGTCGAAACCGGCGAGTTCTCTTTCGGCGATGCGGTCAAGAGCCCCAGCGTCCGTCGCGGTCGTCGCACGTTGGGGCAAACGGTCGGCAATTCGTCGTCGGAACCGAAGATCAACCTGCGGGTCGGTGACATGCTCGGCGATCACCGTGTCGAACGCGTGCTGGGACGCGGCGGGATGGGCATCGTGTTCCTGGCACGACAAGTGAAATTGGACCGCTTGGTGGCGCTCAAAATGATCTTGAGCGCGAATGACACGATCGGCAATTCCCAGTTGGCTCGCTTCGAAGCCGAAGCCAAAGCGATCGCAAAATTCCAGCACGAGAACATCGTGCGGATTTTCGAAACCGGCAAGCACGACAACATGCCGTACTTTTCGCTGGAGTACATCGAAGGCGAATCGCTTGCCGAATTGATGCGCGACGGTCCGTTGGAATTCGACGAAGCGGCTCGCATCGCCGGTGAAATCGGACGCGGCATCCATTATGCCCACGGTCGCGGAATCGTTCATCGCGATCTGAAACCGGCCAACGTCCTGTTGACGCTCGACGCGACGGCAAAGGTCACCGACTTCGGGCTTGCGAAGGAGGTCGAAAGCGACCAATCGCTCAGCGTCGACGGCGCGGTCGTGGGCACGCCCGGCTTCATGGCCCCGGAACAAGTCACTCAGTCCCACCCCATCGGTCCCGCGACCGACGTCTGGGGTTTGGGAAGCGTCCTGTACGCGATGCTGACCGGTCAACCGCCTTTTTTGGGCGCGAACCGTGGCGAGTCGATGATGATGCTGATTCAGCAAGAACCCTTACGCCCCAGCCGCGTCCGCGGCGGGATTCCGATCGACTTGGAGACCATCTGCCTGAAGTGCTTGGAAAAAGATCCTGACAAGCGTTACGAATCGGCCGAAGCGGTCGTCAAGGATCTGGACCGTTTCCGACGCGGCGAACCCATCACCGCCCGTGCGATCACCCGCCGCGAACGTGCGTGGCGATGGTGCCGTCGCAATCCCACGATCGCGGTCCCCTCGGCCGCCGCCGCGGCCTTGGCCATGGTGATGGCGGTCGGCGGACCGATCACCGCCGGAACCATCTATCGGCAAGCCCAACAGGTCACCGAGACCAACACGAGGTTGGCGGCCAGCGAACAAGAGGCACGGGCCAATGAAAAGGTCGCCGTGCGAAACGAACGACTCGCCGAGCAAGCTCGACTCCAGGCGTTGGAAAACGAAAAGAAGGCGAACGAGAGCGAAAAGGCCAGCGAAGTGGCTTTGAAAAACGCGACGGACGCCTTGCAGGTGGTCGTCTTCAAAACGTTGCGGGAACTGCAGGACCGACCCGGCATGAGCGGCGTGCGGAATTCGCTCCTGGAAACCGCAAAGACTCAACTCGGCCTGACCGACAATTCCATCGATCCGGAAAAACAGACCAGTTTGGTCGTCGCCCGCGTGTTGATCTCGATGGGAGAGATGAACATAGAAGCCGGTCGGACCCGCGCCGCGCTGGCGAGCTACCAAAAATGCCTCCGCGTCGTCGAAAAACTGGACGAACGCGGCGAGTTGAGCCAGAGCAGTCGGTTGCACAATTTGTCCAAGGCACAGCAGCGAGTCGGCGATGCGGCACTCGGTTTGGGAAACCTGCAATTGGCCGAAAAGCATTTTCAAGCCGCGTTATTGCTTCGTCGCCAATGGATCGCCGAGCGGCCCGATGATCCGGGCGTCGCCGCACAACTTGCCGGCACACTCGGCGCCTTGGGCACGACCGCGAAGTACTTGGGCGATTACGAACAAGCGAAAACTTATCTGGACGAGTCGCTGGAACTTCGCCGCCGCGTCGCGGCGCGGCGCGACGACAGCTTGTTCGCGGCCATGGAGGTCCTCGGTGCCGAACGAGCCCTCGTGTTGCTGGACGACGTCCGGTTCGGGCCCGATCACGCGATCGAGGCGATGAAAAAAGTCGTCGACGACTTTGGCGAATTGGCCGGTCGCGAAGTCGGCACGATGGTCGTTCGTGCGAACGCGGCGCTGGCGGCGAATCAATTGGCCGTCATGCACTTGGCCGCCGGCCGCAATACCGCAGCGGTCGAATCGTTCGGCAAAGCCGTCGAGTTGTTCAGCGAAGTCCTGAAAGAGACGCCGGAGCGGTCGGACTTGCGCCCGATGTTGGCCGATGCCCTGGAAGGCATCCTGATCGCCGAAACGCGGATGGGCCGGCCACTGGATGACGACCGGCTGAAACCTCTTGCCGATCGACTTCGTGATCTTCGCGAGGAGATGTTCGACCTGGACCCCTACAACGATCGACGCCGTTACGCTTTGATCGGATCGCTCGTTCGTTTAGAAGACTACCAACGAGCTCTGGAAATCGCCCGAGATTTCTCGGAACCGAAAACGATCGATGACGATCTTTGGCTGGCTTCGGCGGGCGCGTTGGCGCTGTTGGCCGGCATTCCCGAATCGAAAATCGAAACACCATCCGCCGGCGGCGACGGTCCGACGTTGCGTCGCGAGTTCGCCGATCGCGCGATCAAGATCCTCGAAACCGGGCTGCGTCTGGGGCGGTTGCAGACGTCGCAGGTTGATCGCTCGTTCGACTTGGCCGCCATCCGAACCCGACCGGACTTCGCAAAACTGACCACGAACGCCGTCGGCGCGAAGGATCCCACGGCGACGAGCCAGGCCGATTGATTTCCGGCGGGAAAGGCCGATCGCCGCCGCCCCGCCACTGCCCCGTCACCGGACTGATATTCGGTCAGCCGACATTCGATCATCCGCCGGCTGCCGAACGGACCAGGAACACGAGATACACCGTGTAGACCACCACCAACACGGTGCCTTCGGCGCGAGACACGACGCGACCGGTTGCGAATATCGGCCAGACAAGAACGCAACAGGCGATCATCAACGGCAAGTCACTTTGGAACAGTTTTTCCGCCACCGTGATCCCGGTCGATGCGACGATCGAAGTGATCCCCAACACGGCCAGTACGTTCAGCGTCGTGCTGCCCACCGCGTTACCGATCGCGATCGACCGTTGCCCTTTCAAGCTGGCCATCACGCTGGTCACCAATTCGGGCAGCGACGTTCCGATCGACACGATGGTCAACCCGATCAAGGCTTCGGACATGCCCAGGCGTTGAGCGATCGAGACACTGGCATCGACGAAGACTTGGCATCCGAAGATCAGCAGTCCGATTCCCGCGATCAAGATGACGGTGTTGATCAACACGCTGCGCCACGGCGATCCCAGGGGCGGGACCACCAGATCGATGTCCGGCCCCGCCGCCGCCGCGTCCGATTTGAACTGCAACCGACCCAAGCGAAATGAAATGGCAAAGTAGGCCATCAAGACGGCGATCAGGACGACGCCGTCGATAAGTGAAATCACCGTGTCGATGCTCAGCACGTACATCAAAACGGCCGCCAAAATCATGACCGGCAAGTCGAAGCGGACCACTTGGCGGCGGACTTCCAACGGCACGACCATCGCCGCGACGCCGACGATCACCAACAGGTTGAACAGGTTGCTGCCGATGACGTTGCCGACGGTGATGTCCGCCTGTCCTTCCAAAGCGGTCAAGACGGACACGGCCAATTCGGGGGCGCTGGTGCCGAACGACACGACCGTCAAGCCGACGAACAAAGGCGAAAGTTTGGCGGCAAGTGCCAAATGCGAAGCCCCGCGGACGACAAATTCACCCCCGACGACGAGCAGGAAGCCTCCGAACACCAGTTGGACAAGAATCAAGAACATTCCGGGGCGGTCCGATCGGTCCGAGTGTCGCGGGAAAAAGCTGGGGCCGGGATTTCTCCAAGCCCCGTCCGACGGCCGGATGGAAAAACGCAGCCTGTCGCGCCCAGCACGACAAAAGCCTCACCTCAGCTGGCACCATTTTGTAGTGTCTCGCCAGCCGAATTGACAACCAGACCTTCCATTTCCCGGCATCCATTAGCACTCGCCCAGTTGTTGTCGCAAACGGCGGGCGACCCGGCATTTGGCTTGACGGACCGTCGCCGGCGTCAGGTTCAATTCGCGTGCCGCTTCGACGGAGCTCATTCCCCCGAGAGTGGTCAACCGAAAGGCCTCCCAGTGATCGGCGCGGACGTCGCCGCGGATCAACTCGATCGCGCGGCGGACCAATCGGCGGCGATCGTCGACGGTCGTGACGGAGGACTCGTCGTCGGGCAACGACGACGTTTCGCCGCCGGGCCACTGCTGCAACTGTTTCGCGGCGGTACTTCCCCCGGTGCCCCTAAGAATCCGTTCGCGTCGTCGCCAGTACAATGCGATGTGGTTTCGTGTGATCCCGTACAGCCAAGCTCGAAAACGATCGCCTTGTCCGCGATAGGCGAACGAGTCGATGGACCGGCTGACGGCCAAGAACGTTTCTTGCATCACGTCGGCGGCGGCGTCATCGGGCAACTTCCCGCGTCGACACCAAGTGAAAATCAACGGGCCGTACAAGTCGACCAGCGCCGACCAGCTCTCGGCATCCTTGGCTTTCAAGCCCGACAGCAGGGACGGGTGCGTCGATTCTGCGGTCGGCATGCTCATGGGTCCGATTGTATCCCACGGGTGTTCGTCGCGTGACAGGTCGCGACGCTTCGTCGCCTGAGACTTTGTCACACCCGCGCAATAGACTGGTTGTTCTGTACTTTTGTTCGTGGAGCCACCCCATGTCGCTGATGACTTGTCCCGATCCTGAAACGCTCTGTGCCCTTTCCTCCGGACGGCTGACCGAGACGGAATCCGAGCGTTGGCTCGCCCACGTGGAAGGGTGTCAAGATTGCGCCCAGGCTTTCGACGGCGCCGGGTTCGACGGCTCCGGGAACGCGTCCGACTTCGGCCCGCCGGGCGAGTTTGTCGGGGACACCGAGTTTGTCGGGGACACCGACGAACAAGTGCCGGCACCGCTCGAATACGAGATCGCGGCGGAACGCCTGAAGGACTTGGCCGATTTGGTGGGCGGGTTGCCGGCGGACGGACGGCTGGGCCAGTACGATTTGCTGTCGCCGATCGGCCGCGGCGGCATGGGGGTGGTCTACCGGGCGCGTCACCGGCGACTGGGAAAACTGGTCGCGATCAAGTTGTTGCCCGGATGGCGGCCCAGTGACGGATTGGCGCGGGCCAGGTTTCAACGCGAAATCGAAGCGGTCGGCCAACTGGATCACCCGTCGATCGTCCAAGCCACCGATGCCGGCGAGGTCGACGGCATTCCTTTTCTGGTCATGGAATTGGTCGAAGGCATCGACCTGCGGCAATTGCTCGCCCGGACCGGCCCGATCGGTGTCGCGGATGCTTGCCAGATCATTCTGCAAGCCGCCGAAGCGCTCGATCACGCGCACCAGCGGGGCATCATCCACCGCGACGTCAAACCGTCGAACTTGATGCTCCAGCCCGACGGTCGCGTGTCGCTGTTGGACCTGTCGCTGGCTCGCGTCGTCAATGGCACCGCGGTGACGTCATCGTTGACGGCGACCGGATCGCCGATCGGGACGCTCGATTACTTGGCCCCCGAACACCTTCGCGGCGGAGCGCCGCCCAGCGTCGCGATGGATGTTTTCGCCCTCGGTGCGACGCTGTACCGCTTGGTGACCGGGCGTGTCGTCGGTCCGGCGGAGACCGACACTCCGCTCGGTCAATTGGAAAGAATCGGTCGCCGCCTCGACGGGGAAGCGGTCGACATGAGCGAGGTTCCGCCGGAGCTTTGCGAGGCGATCAGCCGCATGATCGCCGATGCCCCCGCCGACCGACCGGCCACGATGAAAGACGTACGATCCATGGTGGCACCGTTCGCCGACGAAGCCGACTTGAAATCGCTGATCGACACCGCCTCCGTGTCGGTCCGACACGGCGGCGGATCGGCAAGGCACACGGCACGGACGGGCCACACCCCCGAAACGCGACCCGCGACGGAACGGTCACGTGGCGGTCGGCGGTGGATTCCCGTCGGACTAGCCGGCCTGGCGGGTTGGGCGGGCCTGCTGACGTTGATCGTCTTGCAGACTCAGCGCGGCGAACTGGTGGTTGAATCGGAGATCGAAGGCGTTCGAGTCGAAGTCTTGCGTGACGGCAAGTCGCACGACGACTTGACCGCGAGCGTGGGTGCAAAATCGATCAAGCTTTGGGCCGATCGTTACCAGATCACGGTGCCCGAATCGGGCGACCTGATCGTTCAGCCGGACGACATTCAGATCCGTCGCGGCGAAACCGTCATCGCGAGAATCACCCGGCGACCCGGACCCGGCGTCGCGAACGCCGCACGCCCCGCTACTGAAAACGCCACCGGCGAAACCGCCGCCGATGAAAACGCGCAGCCGGCGGTGGCAGAAGCCACCTACGAGGGAAAGACGTTCTCGCAGTGGCTGACCGATTTCGCACGAGAAGTGGCCTTGGAACCGTCCCAGAAAGCCGCCGAAGCCCTCACGACGATGGCAACGGTGACGGACATTCCGGTGCTGACCGACACGCTGCTGGACAAAGCGTCGCGTACGGAATTCCGCGACGGAGCCCCGCATCATTCGACTCTGGGCGGCTTCGAAAAATGGGCGCGGATGTTGCCCGAAGAATCGGCCGGCGTGTTGGAGCAGGCTTTGCTCCGCCGGGCCGGGGCGTCGCTTTCGAATCGCCAACGATTGATGACGGTTCGACTGTTGCTATCGCTCTGCGTGTTATCGGAGTCGACCCTGTCGGACGCCGCGGTGCATTTCCTGCGTCAGCAACGTCAGATCTCCGAAGACCCTTGGGTCCGAGTGACCGCTCATCAAGCCCTGTATCGCGATGCCGTTGCGGCCGATGCCTTGCAGGCGTTCGATTGGGATCAATTCGATGATCCCGACGCCGGGGTCGCCGTTCATGCGGCGCTCCTGTTCGCCAACTCGATCGAGCACGAGTCCATCGACCCGACGGATCGCGAGCTGGCCGATCGGCTGATTCGGCGGATGAGTCGGGTTTACGATCAAAGCAAAGACCCACGTGTCTTGAAGGATGCTCTGGTCGCCGCCGCGACGGTCGCGCACGTCAAGCGACTCGCCAGTCTTGACGTGGTGCGCACTTCGGCGACCCACATCGTCAATCGGCTGACCGGCCTGCTGAACGACGGAGGCAAGGACATTGATCCGAAAACCTTGCTGCCATTGTCCGAATTTGCGATCCAGTGGACCATTCGATTTGCTCAGCCGGGAATCGAAAGGTCGTTGAACGAGGAATACTTGAGGCGAGTCACGAAGTTGTCCGAGGTTGCGCAAAGCCCGAACACGTTAAGAACTCTGTACGATATCAGCCGCAATCTTTACCGAATCGAATCGAGACCAATTGTCGCCGGTTCTCCGCTGATGGTCACCGAGTCACTTTTCCAAGCAACGGGGCGTCTGGAGGCTTGGGATGAGCAGAAAGCCGCCGAACGGAAAACTCCCACGTTGATTCTACGTCAATCCGGTCAGTTGCGAGACGTTTATCTGATGCTGACACGACCGAAAGCGTTTGTACGCAATCGGTTCACAGGCGACCAAGTTTCAAACCGTGCCGAGTTTCAGAGACCGCTTCCGAGCGTTCTCAGTCGGACCGTTTTTCGACGCGATGGACGTTGGCGAACGAACCACGGATTCGACTTCGCTCCCGTCAACAACGACAACTTTCTCGGTTCGCCGATTTCCAAGGCCGTCATCATTCAAGAGACGCTCGGTGGCGACGACTCGCTGCGGGCATTGTTGCCGGCAGCACTCGCCAGCCTTGCCGAGTATCAAGCTACGATGAAACGCGAACTGGTCAGTCAGGTCGCCATGACCGAAGGCATGGTGATGCAGGTCTCGGTCGAGCTGAGCGACGAACTGGACGTCCCGAGAACCTTCATGGCGCCGCACGCATCCCATTTGCGTGACCCCGATCCCGCGACTCGAATTGCCGCTCTGTACGCCTTTGCGATGACGGGATACGGGGATGACTTCGGATTCGACGAGCGGTTACAACAAGCCGCAGCGGAGCTGGATCCGATTTGGCTTCCGGCCGTCGTCAACTTGGCCGTTGAAAATGACAGCGACGCGCTCGACACCGCGATCGATCGCATCGCCCGGGAAGGGGATTTCGAGGCCCTCTTGTTGGCCTGGGAAGTCTTGCCGACCACGCTGAGCGGCGATCGACGCGACCGCTGGTTACGACAAGCCTTGACCATGCCGATCGATGATCGCTTCGACGTGAAATTCGAAACGGTGTCCGACGGCTTCTTCGGAGCGGAAAAATCCCAAGCGATTTTCTTGATCGATGGAAAGCCTTTGACCGGCCTGAAGCGCGCCATGGAGGACGTGATCAGACGGCCACAGATGGACAAGGAGACGGTCGAGTTGCTCCGTCAACTCAAGGAACAGAATCTCGAGAAGCTGTCCGCGATGGATCGCGCCGCCGAGAAGATCCGACGCGGCGGCGAAGCGGTCGATGTGCGAGCCGTGCTTCCCGACGACGTCCCCGCGTTGTGGATGGTCGCCCCCTACATCGCGACGACGGATTCGACGAACTGAACCGGCCTGTTCAAGAGGGTGTTTTTCGCAACAGGTCGAACGTAAAGATGCCGCTGTTGTGGCCGTCGCTGAACACGATGTTGTAAGCGTACGTGCCGACGGGGTTCATCGCTTCGATCGTCAAGGGCCTCGCTTCGGCGGCGCTGAGCACCGGCAAGCCGGGCATCTGTCGCTTGGTCGTCGCGGCGGCTTTCCCCTCCTCACCGCGTTTTTTTTCGCGGCAGGTCGCGCAGGGACAGATCTTTCTCAGCTCGCCGACCGTCCAGCTGGTCGACGTGCCGTCGTTCCATGTGATCACGATGGCTCGATCGCCGTCGCGGGAAAGTCCGCTCGGCGTCAGATTGTTCTTTGGCGAATTCATGTTGATTCCTGACGGTTGTCGATCCAGCGACGTGCCTTGGCTTCGAATCGAGGCAGACTGCCGGCGTCGGCCGCGACGGCTTCGATCCGCATCGCCAACCGGTCACGCAGGTGGCCGGCAAGTGCCCGGACTTTTTCGGGCGTCGTTTCGATTTCCACTTTCAGCTGGTCCATTTGTTCACGCCGCGTGACGGTGACGCGGTACTCGCCGCTCGGTTCGACTTCGCGGATGACGGCTTCGACGCTGCTGGGAAAGACGTTCACGCCGCGAACGATCAGCATGTCGTCGGCGCGACCCAGCACGCCACCGCGGAGCCAAAGGAACGGACACGGCAAATCATGATGGCGGAATCCCCGAACCATGTCACCGGTCCGGTAGCGGATGGCCGGCCCGCCGTGACGGCCCAGGTTCGTCAACACGAGTTCGGCTTCGTCCCCGTCGTCGGCGGGCGTGCCCAAAAGATGAGCTTCGTCGAAACGCAACCGTTCGGCGATGAATTCCGTTTCGATCACGTGCAAGCCTTGTCCGTCGGCGTCCCCGAATCCCCAGGCCCCGACTTCGCTGGCCCCCGAGTGGTCGACGACCCTGGCGCCCCAAGTCGATTCGATGCGCCCGCGGACCGCCGGCACGCTGCCGCCCGGTTCGCCGGCGACGATGACCACCCGCACCGATGAAGCGGCCAAGTCGATTCCGTTCTCGATCGCGACGCCAGCCAAATGCAAAGCATACGTCGGTGTACAGCAGACGACCGTGCAGCGATGATCCTGGATCATTCGCAGCCGCGCCTCGCTGGACATGCCGCCCCCCGGCACGACCAAGGCACCGCGGTGCACCAGGGCGTCGTTGGCGGTCCAAAAACCGATGAAAGGGCCGAAAGAAAAGGCCATCATCGCGACGTCGGCGGCGGTGACCTCGGCGGCATCCAAAACGTACTGCCAACAATCGATCCACCAACGCCAGTCGGCCGCGGTGTCGCGGATCGGCATCGGCCAGCCCTTGCTGCCGCTGGTTTGGTGCATGCGGATGTAGTCGCCCGGGGCGGCGTCGAAGATCTTTGCCGGACGGCCACGCTGCTCGCAAAGCAGGTCGTCTTTGCTCAGCAGAGGCAGTTCGGAAAGTCGCTCCAACGACTCCAAAGGAAGCGAAACGTCACCCAAGCGATTGGCATAAAAGGGGCGTTTCTTGGCGACCGCCAGAACTTCGTTCAGCTTGTGAAGCTGGATCTCGCGACATCGTTCCGGCGGAGGATAGCGATCGATGGCACCCGTTTCGGCTTTCGTCCCGTTGGTCGTCATTTTGCTGGCAAAAAGAATGTGAATTTCTGATGAACGCTCCGAAGGCCGGCCAACCGTTTCGGACGCTTCATTTTGCCTAAGTTGAGCCGCCGCCGCTGGCCTTGGGCGACCTGCGGAGCGGCCGAACGAGCCCGATCCGTTCGTTATCGCTCGCTGGGGTCCTCGATCGGTGCGGTCGCCCACCATGACCGATGGATCTCGATTGTTGAAGCACCGAAGCGAAACGCCGACCGCCCTTCTTTGAAGAACCGGTGAAGATACCGTGAGATTGTCGATTGAGCGTTGCAAGCCAGGGGGGGGACGATTCAATAGCGGCTTCTCGAGCAAAGCGGTTTGAACGACCAAGACGTTAGGCGGAACGAATTTGAAGACGATGACCACGACGACGCATTGGAACCACGGCGAAAGAGTCTGCCACGGCAGACGCGGCGGCTTTACGTTGATCGAAATGCTCGTGGTCATCTCGATCATCGGAATTTTGGCGGCTTTGCTGCTGCCTGCCATCTCACGTGCCCGCGAAGCCGCCCGCGGGACCCAGTGCCAAAACAATTTGAAACAGTTCGGTATCGGCATGGCCAGTCGGGCCGCGTCGGATCCTCAAGGAGCTTTCTGCAGCGGCAGCTTCGATTTCGAACGCGACGGGGTTCCCACCGAGATCGGTTGGGTCGCCGATGCGGTCAAGCGAGGTTTCATGGTGTCGGAGCTCCGCTGCCCCAGCAACGGAGCAAAGGCTTCCAAGGCGATTCATCAGATGCTGACCCTGCCGGTCAGTTCGTTCACGACCGGTCCTTGCCTGGACGGACTGGGCGAGCCGAGTTTCGTGGACGAAATGGGGGCGGAGATTAAAAACATCACCCGCATGATCTCCGAAAACGGCGTGGCCCCGGAGACCGAACAACGTAGCGAACTGGTTCGGGTGAAGATGATCGAGCAAGGCTACAACACGAACTTTGCCGCGTCTTGGTTTTTGACACGGAGTGAGTTTCGCTTGGACGGCGATGGCAACTTGCAATCCGACAAGCCCGCCTGCGGAGCCGATCCGCGGGGAACCCACGTGACCCGTGGTCCGCTGACGACCCGGGTTCTGGATGCCGGCCGTGCCCCGATCAGCACCGTGCCCTTTTTGTGCGACGCGTCTTACGGCGGCGTCTTGACCGCTTCATCGGGCGACATCCTTTCGGGCACCCCCTATACCGTGCCGATGGTCGGCGTGCCCGTGCACAACGTGGCATCCCCGGCGGCTCCGTCGAACGCCGCCGTCTTGCAGACGCCCAGTTTTCCGGCGGGCACGCCTCGTTCGGGCACGGCGGGATGGCTGCGAAGCTGGAACTACGAAACGCGCCAAGACTACCGCGGCATGGCGGCGCTTCACGACGGCCAAGTCAACGTGTTGATGGCGGACGGTTCGGTTCGAAGTCTGTCGGACACGAACGGCGACGGATTCATCAACAACGGCTTTCCGGCAACGACCGGAATGTGGACCAGCGACGAACAAGAGACCACGGACTTGACCTTGGCCAGCTATTACACGCTGGGCAGTAAGGGACAGCAAAACTGAATCACCGACGCGAGCGATCTCTGGATCGCCGATCGAGTCGACCCCCATCCGAAACAACAAAGGAGACACCTCGGCATCGAATCCCCATGGCTTTTGACTTTACCAGGCGACCGCGGCGACGTTCCGTTCGCGGCTGCTAAACGAAACCACAACGAACGTTTTCCATATTTCGAATTTCAGAAAGAGGACGCGACGCGAGAAGGCCGGCTGAACCGCTGTCACGGATCGGTCGGCGACGATTTCTCGCGCCGCATCACTCCCTATCCGACTCCATTCTGGGCAACGAGCAATGCTCGAGTCCAGAGAAACTTGAAGAGAATTTTAATGCAATCACGACAATCGAAGTCAGGTTTCACCCTGATCGAATTGCTGGTGGTGATCGCGATCATCGCCTTGCTGGCCGCGCTGTTGCTGCCGGCGATCACTCGTGCCCGTGAAGCCGCCCGTTCGGCCCAGTGCACGGCCAACCTGAAAAATATCGGCGTCGGCCTGTTCAAATTCAGTGTCCGCAGCCCTGGCGGCACTTTCTGCAGCGGTGCCAGCGACTTCCGTCGCGACGGATGCATGGACACCTACGGCTGGGTCGCCGATTTGGTCAACGTCGGCGACGGCAACATGAACGAGTCGCTGGACCCGTCCAACCCGCTCAAGGGCAGCGAAAAGCTGAACGATTTGCTGGGCGCGGACACCACCGACGCCAAGGACAGCGCCCCTCTGGCGCGTCTGTCGGCCGGCCAGTGTGGCAAGGACGAATGGGCCGGCATCAGTGGCGGCAGCAACGCCACCTTCGCCGGCACGCCGGTGTGGAGTGCGACCGACGGAAGCCGCGCAGAATTCGTTTCGCGTTACTTCATCACCAACGGTTACAACACCAACTACGCCGCCAGCTGGCACTTGGTCCGCGGCATGGTCAAGACCGCTTCGGATCCGGCCACCGGTAACTTGTCGACTTGGGCCAACGGCGGTTTCAAGGGTCTGGGCGGAAGCACCGGACCGATGTCGGTCAACGAACTGGAGCGTAGCCGCATCAGCAGCACCAACATCGGCTTCATCGGTTGTGCCGCCCCCGGTGACGTGGACGAAGCGATCTTGGTCGCCGATCTGCAGCACGACGAAAACGGAATCTGGGGTAAAAACACCAACGCGACTCAAGGTCAGCCCGGCCAAGCCGAGTACATCACCAGTGGTTCTTTGCTGACCGAAGCGTTCAACGACGGCCCGGCCTACTGGAACGGCACCGACTTGGACTTGATCGGCAGCAACGAATTGCTGGTCAACCAGATCTCTTGCGAACGGGGTGCCCCCACCACGGCCGCTTGCCCCGCCCCGACCGGCGCGACCGGCAACGGAATTTACTTGCAAGACACGCGTGACTGGTTCGCCGTTCACCAAGGTGCCTGCAACGTCCTGATGGGCGACGGTCACGTCGAAGTCTTCAACGACACGAACGCCGACGGTTTCCTGAACCCCGGCTTTCCCGTCGAAGGCCTGACCGACGCACAAGTTTCCGCCGTCGGCTATGCCGATGACACCGCCGAAATGCCCGTCGATAAGTTTTTCGCCGGCGTCTTCATCAACGACGGTTTCTTCAAGAGCAACTTCGAGTGATCCGAGTCTGACGATCAGCGAGATTTACGGCCCTTGTCGTCCGTTCACGGACGGCGAGGGTTTTTCCGATTTCTGCCCACCCTTTTCCATGCATCTGATGAATCGAACGGCCCGAAACCTTCTCAGTATTCTTGCCAGCATCCTGGTCGTCGGCGTCGCGTCGGCCGGCTTGTCCCTGGTCGTTCAGTACAAGCCCTACGGTGTTCCCGATCACCAACGCGACGAATACGAGCAAACGGTCGCGAAAATTCAGCGAAATAAAATCGAAGCCCAGCGGCTCGCCGATTTGCCGCGGCCCAAAGCCTTGATCTCGGATCGCCGCCACGAATTCGGCATGCTCGACCCGCACGTCACCGCGTCGCACGAGTTCAAGATCAGCAACGACGGCGACGCGCCGCTGATCTTGAACGTCGCGGAAACCAGTTGCAAATGCACGCTGGGAAAAGTCGACAAGGGGCAATTGATGCCGGGCGAATCCACCTCGGTCACCTTGACGTGGAATACCGGATACCAAGCCGACCATTACGAGCAACAGGCCCTGATCGACACCAATGATCCCGCCCTGCCGACGATCAAGTTGTCGGTTTCCGGAACGGTCAAAGCCCAAATGGTTGCACCGGAGCGTGTCGGCATGAGCATCGCGAACCCGGGCGAACCCTCCGAAGGCCATTTCTACGTTTACAGCCAACTTTGGGACGATTTCATCGTCGAAGACATCCGGTCGGACTTGAGCGGTTTCCTCTGGTCGGCCGAACCGGTCGATCCGACTGTCCACAGCGAACTGGCCCTCGAACACGCCGTCGCGGCTTGGAAAGTCAGCTTCTCCAGCGTGGCGGCGGAACCCGGCGGATTCGAATCGACTCTTCACGTCACCACGCGATGCACGGACACTTTAGAGACGCTCGAGCGAGGAATCGAGGTCCGTGGACGCGTCCACAAAGTGATCAGCTTTCACGGCCCCGAACTGCACATGCACACGGGCTTGGACCTGGGAACCCTGGTGATCGGGAAAGAGCACCTGTTTCATGTCCTGGTTCGACAACGCAGTGACAGATCCCGACCGCTGGAGGTGATGGACGTCGAGCCGAAAATTTTGAAAGTCGATCTCCGACCCACGTCGCGCGAGGGCGATTACCGGATGACGATTCGCGTTCCCGCCGACAGCGCCCCGGCGACATTCAATTTGGACAGTCAACAAGGTTACGTTCAGGTCGGTGATCCGGAGACGCCCGGTTTGTCGAATTGGTTGCCCCTGCAAGGCACCGTGATCCAGCTGGATCGATAAATCAGCCGAGCGACTTTCGTTATTTCAGAAAAAGGAATCCGTCCACCATCATGAGCTCGCCTCACCCCGCCGCGACGACATCGAAAACGATCCAATGCGTGGCTTGCGATACCGCGAATGACCCCCATGCCAAGTTCTGCGCCGGTTGTGGGCACGGGCTTTACGAATCGTGCGGCGAATGTGGCAACCCCGTCACGCTGCAGCAAAAATTTTGCGGTTCGTGCGGCAAGGACTTGGCACAAGAGCTCGCCACCAAACGCGCACAGTTCGATCGTTGGATGGCGACGGCCGTTCAAAAAGCCAAGGTGCACGAGTACGACGACGCGCTCGCGTTGCTCGAGCGGATCGCGGAAACCACGGACTTTCGGTTCAAATTCCAATCCGACGCCGCCCGCCAAGCGATCGACAAGATCCAGAACATCGCCCATCAAAACCGCAGCGGCAGCGAAGGACGGCTGGCCTCGGCCCGTCAAGCCGCCGCGGCCGGCGATCATCAAGGTGTCGTCGACGCGTTGGCGACGGTGCCTGAGAAAATGCTGGACGACGACGCCCGCAGGATGTTGGCCGGCAGCCGAAACTTCGTGCAGCAGGTCGCCGGACTGCGGGCCGAGCTCTCGCAAACGATCACCGAAAAAGACTGGGCAACGGCGGGCCACTTGCTGGGCCAGTTGTTGGAATTGCTGCCGGAGGATCCCAAATACTTGAAGCTCTCCCAGCAGGCCGCCGCCAAGCTGATCAAAAGCGCGACGCGAAAAATGGCGAGGCATGACTACGAAGGAGCGGCGAGGCAATTGTCGGCGGTCCCGTCGTTCTGTCACAACGCCGACTACCTGGATCTTGCCCAAAAGGTCGGGACGATTCGATGGCTGGCGGATCAATTCCCGGACGAGCCGTTCGCGACGCAAGTTTTGGGGCGTCTGGCGGTTCGCTTTTCAAAGGAAGCGCCGCATGATGGCGGCGCCGCGAAGATCATTTCGGACCTTTCGGCCAAGGTGAAACAACGCCCCGCCGACCCGCGGATCGCTTCGCCGCCGTTCCGAGCCCGGTCGAAAAGTTGGATCGGCGGCGATGTGGCTTTGTTTTCTCGGCCCGCATCGATTGACACGTCCGAAACACCGGCGATCGCGACGCGACCGGGACGCTGGGGCGTTGCCATGGGCTTGGCCCTGCAAGGTCTGGGACGCACACGGGTCAAGGAACTTTTCGGCAGCCGAAAAGGATTGCTGTCGTCCCTGGCAGGTCGCAACAAAACGAAAGCGTGGGGCATCGACGTCGGCACCTCCGGGATTCACGCGGTGCTGATGCGGCAAGACAAGTCCGACGAACGGCCGGTGGTATTGGAAACCTACACGTCGACCTTTGACAGTCCGGTCAACCGCGTCGGCAACGATGGACAAGAAGCGTTGCTGATCAAGTCGGCCATCGAATCGATGCTGGCGCAGATCGAAATCGGGGACGCGGCGGTCATCAGTAACTTTTGCTCCAGCAGCGTCGTCAGCCGATTCTTGCGATTGCCGCCGGTCAAAGACAAGCAAGTCGGTAAGCTGGTTGAAACGGAAGCCCAACGACAGATTCCGATTCCGCTCTCGGAATTGCACCTGGTCACGTGGACCGCACCGCTGGGCGAGGATCAGTCCAAAGGCCGACCGACGTTGATCGCCGCGGCGAAAAAAACACTCGTGCAAAGTCGCATCGACGTCTTGCAAAGCGGCGGACTCAGCGTCGACGGCTTGCAGAACGAATCGATCGCCCTGGTGAACTTTGCTTGGCACGAGTTCACCGACGTCTGGCAACAGGACGAGATCAAAAAGGCCGGGAGCCCGAAATTGCCCACGGTGGCGTTGATCGACGCGGGGGCGACGTCGACCCGCTTGGCATTGGTTTCCGATGAATCGTGTTGGTATTGGACGATCGATTCGGGCAGCGAGGAACTGACCAGTGTCGTGGCACGAATCACGCGGAAGACGAAAGAAGAGGCGGAGAAGCTGAAATTCAATCCGGCCGCGCTCGATCGTCCCGCCGACATGTACGAACCGGTCGAAGACAAATTGACCATCTTGCGTGGCCGTATGGAAAAGATCGCTCAAGAGGGCAGCGCCCAAGACGGGCGTTTCCATGTCGTCGCGGTGTGGTGCTTCGGCGGCGGTTCCTTGGCACACGCTTGGATCCGCCGCGTGATGCTGGAAAAAAAATGACAGAACCTGTTTGTACGGATCGGAAAGGCGCATTTCGCCGGCCGTTCCCCCTCCCGACGCGAGTCCGGCGGCTGGCGGCGTGCCGATCACGGGATTCGGTCCACCGTCAATCCACCACCAGCGAACTGCTACCGGCTAACTGATTCCTAATCATGAAACTGATTCCACCGAAACTTGTCCGATGCGTCGCACTCCTGTCGATCCTTGTCGGTCTGCCGCTGACCATAGGCTGCGGCGAAAGTGCCGAGGAGAAAATGATGCGGGCCGCCATGCGGGCGCGGCCGAGCAGTAAAGACGAAAAGGAAAACGAAAAGCAACCGGTCCCGCCGCAAACCGTCGACGCCTCGATCGAAGACGCCGTGACGACCGAGACGACCACGGTGATCGCGGCCGAACCGCAGGACGCAGCCGCCCCCCCCGCGGCTGCCGTCGTCGCCGCGTCGGGCGTCAAGCCGATCTCCCAACGACAACCCGCGGAACCCCTGGACGAAGCACAACGTCGCAGCATGGCGGCGGCCAATCTGACGAAAATCGCCGACGCGATGATGGCGTACAAAAAAGCGAAAGGCCATTACCCGCCGGCCGCCCTTGCAGCGTCCGGTTTTCGGACGCTGTCCTGGCGTGTCGAACTGCTGCCGTTTTTGGGGCACGAGGATCTGTTCAAAAAGTTCGACCTCAAGACGCCATGGAACCAGTCGCCCAACAAGGAACTTCTTGACCTGATTCCTGAGGAATACGTTTCGCCCGAACGCTTTGACAACAAGACCAATTGGATGGTGCCCGCCGATAGCCTTTTTATGTTCGGTGAAAATCGCTACGCCCGTGATCGGCACGTCGAGGATGGAATCGAGAACACGATCATGTTGCTGGAGGTCAACGACGAACTGGCCACGCCTTGGACGAAGCCCCAGGATTTTTCACCCAAAGACATCCTCGACATGCGTCCTTATCTTCACGGGCTACGCGGTGACGGAACCTTCGCCGCGTGGGCCAACGGCTGGCCGACCGTGTTGTCCGCAACGCTCACGGCGAATCAGCTTCGCGACGCGATGACCCACGAATCGGGTGACGGCCTGATCGCCGGCCGCATCCATCGTGACGTGGAAGTCCGACTGACGGCCACGACCCTGTCCGACACGTCGACCGTACCGGATGGTGTCGCCGAAAACGACGTCGTCGGTCGAAACGCGGCGGCCGGCCGACCGAGTCCTCGCAACCGCAGGGCTCCGACCGAACGACAAAATCGCCCGTTGCCCTCCGAGGAATCCTTGCGGACCGCAAGAACTCGCATCGACGAAATCTACGCGGATCAGTTGGCCGTCGTCAAAGCACGCGACGTCCATCCGGACCGTCAACGACAACACGTCTCCCGCTTGGGTGGCGAGATGCTTCGCAAATCCGCCGAGCTTTTGCAGGACGACGCGGGCGCGTACGCGTTGCAGTTGACGGCGACAGAAAACGCGATCAAGGCCGGCGATTTCGATTTGATGATCCGGGCCGTTGATGAACAAATTCGCACTTTTGACGTCCGCGCGTATGACCGCAACCTGGCCGCTTTGGAAGCCTTCGGACGTGCCAACGCACGCGACGGTATCGATCGGCGGAGTGCCACAGCGCTGATCGGTCGGCTCGTCCCCATCGTCACCGACGCGATCCGACGGGACGATTTCGAAGACGCCGAAAAGGCGGTCGCGATCGCCGTCGCGTTGACCAAGTCGTCCTCGCGGACGACACCGACGTCGACGCTTCGCAGTGGGCTGCGTCGTCGCGGGGAAGACGCCGGGCAGATTTTGGTCCGTTTGCGATCGCTGTTATCGACAACGAAAAAACAATTCGAAAGCGTGCGGCAGCAACTGGCCGATTACCGTCGCGATCCGGACAACGTCGACGCGGCCAACGCGGTGGGACGCTATCTGTGTTTCATCAAGGGCGACTGGCAGACCGGATTGCCACTGCTGACCGAGGGCGGCAGTTCCAGGCTTCGCGAGGTCGCCGAGCGTGATTCGGCCGGGGCGACCGATCCGACGTCGCAGGCCGCCCTGGGCGATCTCTGGTACGAACTCGGACAACAAGCCAAGGAAGGGCCGTATCGGCAAGGTTCGCACGATCGGGCGATGCACTGGTACGCGATCGCCGGCGAAACGATGGCCGATTCTTTGGACCGGATGCACGTGCGGGCTCGGCTGGAGGACTTGCAAGAACAACCCGCCGCCAGTCCGCTGGCGGCCGTCCGCAGTCTGTCCCGCGGACTTCGCATCGACCCCGAGGCGACCTTGGAACAGATCGCTCTAGAAGGTGCCAGGCGGATCGGGGGCAACGACGACGACGATTGACGAGGTGTCGGGGGCGCAAGTGGATCTGCTAAGTTGCCGCGATGAACGATTTGCATTTGTCGGCAACCGCGTACCACGAAGCCGGACACGCGGTGATGGCGATCTCGTTGGGTCGGCCCATTCAAAAGGTGACGATCGAACCGAAAAAGATTCAAACCGGCGGCCAACGTCTGGGCGCCTGCCAGCTTCAAAAAGGCCGCAGCGGTTCGGCCAAAGACTGGTTGGAGGATGAAGTCCTGATCTTGCTGGCCGGAATGGTCGCCGAGGCTCGGTTCACCGGACGTTACTGTCAGCAGGGGGCCGGTGAGGACTTGCGTGCCGCTGGAGAGTTACTGTCCACGCGGGCCGACAACCCGCGTCGGTTGGAGAAACAGCAACGACGCATGTTGGAAAAAACAGAGCACTTGCTCGACGATCCGACTCACATCCGAGCGATCGAATTGATCGCCGAAGAATTGTTGATCAAGTCAACGATCAGTGGCCGCGCGGTGCGGCATTTCTTTCACCAGGCTCAGCAACAAACGTCGTAAGCCGCGAAAAAACGGACAACGGATGTGGATCCGTTGGGCGTTGAATCGAGAAACCGTCGGCCGAATTACTCGGCCGGTTTGACGCTTTCAGCACAAGGTCCCTTGGGGCCTCGGCCTTCTTCGAAAGTGACGCGTTGTCCTTCACGAAGTTCGTCGAAGCTGGTTCCCTCGACGTTCGACGAGTGAAAGAACAAGTCTTTGCTGCCTCCGGTGTCGATAAATCCGAATCCCTTGTCGGTGAGTCGTTTGATTGTACCCTCTGCCATCTGTCCGTACCTTTGAGTGTTTTGCCGTTCCGTCCCTGGACAACGCGTCCCGGGTGCTCGACCGCAAGTCCGCCAGCTTATCGCGTCGATGGTGATCAAGCGATAGGACATCTTTCACTTCGTGGATTTCAGATGGGCGGCGGCATCGGGGGCGAAATAGGTCAAAATGCCATCGGCACCGGCCCGTTTGAACGCCAACAGGCTCTCCATCATCACCGCATCTCGGTCCAGCCAACCGTTTTCGGCCGCCGCGCACAACATCGCGTATTCCCCGCTGACCTGATAAGCAAAGGTGGGGACGGCGAAAGCGGCTTTGACGGCCGCGACGATGTCCAAATACGGCATGCCGGGTTTGACCATCACACTGTCGGCACCTTCCTGGAGATCCAAGGCGACTTCGTGAAGGGCCTCGTCGGACTGGGCAGGGTTCTGTTGATACGTTTTCTTGTCGCCGCTGCCCAAATTTCCGGCCGATCCGACGGCATCACGGAAGGGTCCGTAGAAAGCGCTGGCGTACTTGGCGGCGTACGACATGATCTGGACGTGATCGAATCCCGCGTCGTCCAGGCTCCGGCGGATCGCCCCGATGCGACCGTCCATCATGTCGCTCGGCGCGATGATGTCGCAGCCGGCTTGGGCCTGGACGATGGCTTGTCGGCACAGCACTTCGACGGTCTCGTCGTTGACGACTTCGCCGCGTTTGACCAGCCCGTCTTGGCCATGGCTGCTGTACGGGTCCAGCGCCACGTCACCGATCACGCCCAGGTCGTCCCCGACTTCCGCCTTGATCGCCCGGACCGTGCGACAAACCAAGTTGTCCGGGTTGGTCGCTTCGGCCGCATCGTCGGTTTTCAATCCGGAATCGGTCGCCGGAAACACTGCGATCGCGGGGATCCCCAGCTCACACGCCGAAGCCGCCGCCACCGCGATGCGATCGGTCCCCAAACGCCGGACGCCGGGCATGCTGGGGATCGCTTGATCGCCGGTGCCGTCGAAAACGAAGATCGGCCAGATCAGATCGGCGGTGGTCAAGCCGTGTTCGGCCACCAGGCGACGCGACCACGGCGTTCGACGACTGCGTCGCATCCGCGTTGCCGGAAAAGGACCGCGATGAGTGTGCATGAAAATCTCCTTGATGACGTACAGGTTAATCCCTGAACCGGGCACGCGGACGGGACACGGATTTTGGCCGGGGCGGCGAGAAAAGGAAAGCTCGCGTCGGCTCGTCTCCTCCCGCTACAATCGTCAACTCGTGGATTCCCTTTTCCTTTCGTTCCGACCACTCGCCCTCCCGCCCATGAAAATGCTCAGCTCATTCCTTTTCGTTGAATTCCGCCGTTTCGCGGCCTTGTCCGTCGCCTTGATGTTGCTCCTCGGCTCCGCCGCCACGGCCGCTCCGTTGAAAGTTTTGATCATCGACGGATTCAATCCTTATCACGATTGGCAGAAAACGACCCCCGTCCTCCGACAGATCTTGGAGGACAGCGGATTGTTTTCGGTGACCGTGATGACCGCGCCGCAAGACGAAGCGGCAATGCGGAATTTCAACCCCGACTTCGCCGACTACGACCTGTTCGTCTCCAACTACAACGGTTTGAGCTGGAACGAACCGACGCAAGAGAGATTCGACGCCTATGTTGCCGGCGGTGGCGGGTTCGTCAGCGTTCACGCGGCGGACAATGCTTTCCCGCAATGGTCGGCCTACAACCGCATGATCGGACTCGGCGGTTGGGGAGGACGCAATGAAAAATCGGGACCTTACGTGCGTTGGGACGACCGACAGGGACGTTTTTCACGGGACAATTCGCCGGGCGGAGGCGGATCGCATGGCAAACGCGTGCCGTTCTTGGTGATTTGTCGCGATCAAGATCATCCGATCACGCGCGGCATTCCGTCGTCGTTCTTACAAGTCGAAGACGAACTGTATTCAAAGCTGCGTGGCCCCGCCGAAAACATGCACATCCTGGCGACCGCTCGGCAAGACACCGCGACCGGAGGAACAGGGCTGCACGAACCGGTGCTGATGACAATTCATTACGGCAAGGGCCGTGTCTTTCATACGACGTTGGGACACGACACGACGGCGATGAGCGGTGCCGCGTTCCGAGTCACGTTGCGGCGTGGGGCCGAGTGGGCGGCGACCGGCAAGGTCACCGGCGCCGACGTGTCCGATGACGTGTTGAGCGCCGATCGAGCCGTCGTGCTGGTTTCGACGATCCAAGCCGACGAATCTTCCCAGGCAAACGGGCAAGCCGAGGCCGACGCGGATCAACCCGACATCAGCGGCGACGACTGGGTGTCGATCTTCAACGGAAACGACAAGACGGGCTGGACGCAAAAGAACGGCACGGCGACCTATCGTGTCGAAAACGGGGTCATCATCGGAAAAACCGCCGAAGGCAGTCCGAACAGCTTTCTGTGCTCCGAGAAGACCTACAGTGATTTCGAATTGACGTTCGAAGTCAAAGTCGACCCGGGACTCAACAGCGGCGTGCAAATCCGCTCCGCCACCAAGGACCAAGGCGGTCGCGTTTACGGTCCGCAGGTCGAGATCGAAACGTCGCCAGGCGAATCGGGCTACATTTACGGTGAAGCCACCGGCCGTGGCTGGCTCAGTCCCAACCAGGACATCAAGGACGCTTACAAAAACGGCCAGTGGAATCGCTTCGTGATCCGCGCCAAAGGCGAACGGATCCAAACCTGGATCAACGGACGATCGATCGCCGACTTGACCGATGCCGAATCCCGCAAAGAAGGCTTCATCGGCTTGCAAGTTCACGGGATCAAGAAAGGCACAGGACCGTTCGAAGTTCGCTGGAAAGACATCCGCGTCCGTGAACTGTAAGACAGGTCACGTCGTCGAGTGCCGCCGATTTTCGATCGGCTATCCGCCGGTCATCAATCGAATCGGGCGGCCCAAAGGACAATCCTCGGGCAGACGGCGAAGCGCGTCGCCGGGCTTGTACGTCCCGGCTTTGTCGGTCGGGACCAGCAACGCAATCACTTGGAACGCCGTGCCCGGTGGCGTGCTCGCCGATCCCACGTAAAGCTGGCACCGAAACCGATTGCCGCTGACTTCGCACGGCGGCTGGACGTACCAGTGTTGCGGATCCTCCTCGGATCGCACCATCACGACCGGTACGTTTTCGCCGAGGTCCGCGGCCAAGATTCCGTCGATTCGACAGGGCCGCGACACGGCACGAGCGGAGATGCCGGAATCAAAAGCCACCAAGCCGGAGACGTCAACCAATCGTTGCTCCAGCCGCAACCGCGTGGCGTCCAATCGCGTCGTCGCCCGCGGATTCAGCCGCACCGACAAAACGCTGCCGTACGCAACGCCGTCGGGCAGATCCTTCAAGGGGTGGCCGGTTCGGAATCGTTCTCGCGCTTGCGGGGTCTCCGGCGTGGCCAAACGCAACAAAAAACGCGTGCCCTCGGGCGTCAGTCGACTGCCGAATCGGACACGCACCAGGCTACGGCCGGCTCCCAAATCCTCGACGTCCGATTGCGGGTACCAGGCTTCGTTCTTCAAGTCGGCTTTGACCAAGACGACGGGAACGGGCGATCCGATTCCTTCGACCAACGCGATTTCCTCCCGCGCGACTTCGGCTCCGTCAAAGGGGAACGCAAACCGATGACCGGTCTGATCCGTGGTCGATCCCACACGAGACTCGCCGGCCAACGTCAATTTTACCGGCAGGCTGCTGACAAGGTTTTCCGGCGGCCGACGCAAGGTCGATCCGCGACGCATGCCCGAAAGCGGGCGGTGGGCAGGAGCCCCCACGGCCACGATTTCCAAGCGGCGATCCTTGGGGGACTGCGGCAAAGTGATCGTCGCGACGAACCGGCCTTCGTCGTTCGGATCGACGACGTCGATCACCTTCCAGAAACTTCCCGACGGCGAAGATCGCATCAGCAACGCCAGCGGCGAACCTTGCGGGTGCTTGCCCGAGAGACGAAACGAAGTCCCAAACACCGTCGCGCCGTTGGGCGGCGTTTCGATCGACGGTATCGACTCGGGACGAACCGCCGAGGCGGGGGTCGAAGGAACGATCCAAACGATCGCACCGGAACACACAAACAGACAGAACAACTTCAAGCGAAACATGGGGCACTCGTGAATATCGACATGAGTCAGAAGATTGGTGAGCACCACCGCCGAAAGCGACCGATGATGCAAAGCCGACACGGTCGACTGTATCGCAGAACCCGATCCGTCCGAACCGTCAAATGCCCGAAAGCGGCGATGCCGAAGGAGTTGCGGATCGGTTCGATCGTTGACGAAAAGAATGCCGCGGGGCGAACAGGATCCGATCGCAACGATCGCAACGATCGGCTTCACCAATGCCAGGTGACTTGCCGAACATGCTCCGGCACGAAATTGTCTTTGTAGCTGCGCCGCGTCAACAGTTCTTCACTGACCGCCCACAGCGTGACGAAACGCATCCAGACGTAGTACAACGGCATCAGGGGTAAAACCGTGCCGATCTTCAGGACACGTTGCTTTTCTTCGCAGTAGTACATCAGCAAAAACAGCTGCACGGACTCCATGATCATGTA
The DNA here is from genome assembly GCA_964453205.1 of uncultured Pirellulaceae bacterium. Lineage (GTDB taxonomy): Bacteria > Planctomycetota > Planctomycetia > Pirellulales > Pirellulaceae > Crateriforma. The sequence goes on from CAYVRC010000030.1 coordinate 29,084, forward strand.
AGTGACGTACATCAGCAGGTATTGGTATCCGGTGTACTCGTGAACGTGAAACACTTGCCAGACCAAGTACACGGCAAATGCGTACTGCAGAACGATGCTGTACAGCCAACGATCGAGAATCATGACGAAATTGCTGAACCGAAAGTCGGCGCGAAACGGGTTAGCCATTTCGATGTGCTTGCGACATTCCAAAGTCACGATCGCCCACTCCCACCGCCGACGTTGCTTGGTCAGTCTGCCCATGTCCCGCACGGGATTGGTATAGCACTGCGCGTAAGGCGCGAACACGACGTCGTACCCGCTTCGACGCAAACGGATCGTCAGATCACCGTCCTCGCCCGGCCCCACGTCCCACGCCCCGACGCGGAGAATGGCTTCGCGACGATAGGCGCCGAACGCGCCCGAGACGATTCCCAGAATCCCCAAGCGACTCGTGAACATGCGACCGAGAAAGATGCTGCGGTAGTACTCCAACGCTTGAAGCCAGGTCAGCAAGTTGACGAAAGGCTGACGCACCAAAACGGTCCCGCTGACCGCGGCGACCCGCGGATCGGTAAAGGGCTGAACGATCTCCCAAATCGCGTTGTCGCCGAGGTGTGAATCGCTGTCGATACAGATCAAAATCTCGGCATCGGTAAACGGCAAAGCGGCATTCAAAGCGCTACTTTTTCCGCCCCGGGTCGGCTTGCGAACCACCGTCGTCTCGCCGTGCGCCCTGGCGAACTCACAGGCGATTTCCGCCATGCCGTCGGTGCTGCCGTCGTCGACGACAACGATCTGCAGATCGGGATACGAACCGGACAAGGACCGCAAGGCTTGCTCCAGCGACGCGGCCTCGTTAAGTCCGGCGACGATTGCGCAGCAACGTGGACGATGGGTGAACCGGATTTCGTCGATCCCCGTCAGATCACGATACGCTTGCCCGACCAAGTCACAAACCCAAACCGCCACCGATCCCAACGCATAGCGGGGGGCGTCCAGCAACAGAATCGGCGCGAGGATGCACAACACTTCCTCGGTCGACATCCGACTCAACCAGGCCAACCAATCAGAAAACATGACGCTAACGCGCGATCGTCAAGGGATCCAGTCGTTCGACGTGATACGCGTACAAGGGTCGCTCGTCGGATTCTTCCATGCTAAAGCGATGGTGACAGCGATGACACATCGCGGCCATCGTCGGTTGCCCGCCGCGAGCCCCACAGTCACAGCACTCCACAGGCCCGTCGATGAATTCGTAGTCCGAACCGACGATCAAATTCGCCGTGCGGCACTTGGGGCACTGCAGACCTTCGGCCGTTTCATATTCGACCGCCCGATCGACATGCGCGCATGCGAAGTGGTGAACCAATCGATCACGATGGATGCGACCCGATCCGCAAACGTGACACCCCATTCGCCAGGAGGGCATCGATCCGCAGCGATCACACAACAGAACGCGGTCGACCAGGTAACGCCGAAAAACGCCCAACCGCGTCCACTCGGCCAACGTGTCAAACGGCAACCCGTACACGAACGAAAGTTTTTTGGGATCGACGCGTGGACGTAACTTTTCGGCAGCCAAGATGTCGTCGTTGCTACCCGCGGCCCACTTGCCGCCGATTCGCAGCAACCCGTCGGCCGCTTGACTTTGCGATTCGATCCGCAAGGTCGCAAATGCCCGGCCGCCACTGGACGATTCGACGCCGATGACCAACGTGCGTCCGGAAAGTTGCGATTCGTGACGCAGATGCAACGCCAAACCGGATGCCGACACGTCTCGCAGATTCGCATCGGCCCACTGCAGTGTTCCCGGTCCGCCGTCCAGCATGACCGGGATCACCGCGACGGATTGCTGCACTTCTTGACGCGGCATGTTGCGGCGATCGGTCATCGCCGTGACGGGAATTTCAGCTTCGAATCCGCCAACCGTCTCCGATCGGTCCGTCGACGGCGTCATCATAGGGAATGGCTTTCAGATGAGGTGATCACAGGTGCAGACAGCAGACGCATCTGAGCGCCGCCGTTGTTTCTCGGACGCACAGGTTGCGGGTGCGAGTGTCGCGGGCTCGGGGATGCGAAACTCGGGGATGTCATACCCGCCTGTTCAGTATCGGCGGGCGGCCGCTCGGAGATAACACCGGAAACCGTCGTTGCCAATGTTCCCGTTTGTGAGTGTTGTGGCGGCTGCGGTGTGAGTCGCACCTGAACCGGAGCCTTTTTCGGTGATCCCAGCGATTCGATTCCCGGCAAACCGTGCCGACGGGGCAATGCGATCTGGCTGCCGAGCGCTAACCAACTCGGCAACTGCGACGAATCGCGAATGTGAAGATAGATCGGCAGCAGATTTTGGCGATCACGATAGTGATGCGAAATGGAATCCGGTGCCGTTCGCACGCTCGCGGCGTGTCGTCGTACTTCGCATTCGACCAGCTCCTCGGAATAACTGACGTGGACTTTCAACCGACTGCCCGGCGGATAGTCGCCGGCGGAGTCCTGTGGCACGTACAAGACCAACTCGGTTGATCCATCGACGAACAGATCGACGACCGGTTGGGTGACGTCGCAATACTCACCGACGAATCGATGCGTTCCGGTGATTCGACCGTCCATCGGGGCAACGATGTTGCCCTGTTCGATCAATTCACGGGTGCGGCGGAGTTCGATTTGCAGGTTCTCGATCCGCGTCAGCGTCGGTTCGACGCGTTCTTCCAAAGACAATTCCAAGACCGAGTGATCATCGCGTTGTTTCAAGGCTCGAACCGATTCGGTCAGCTGGGCGATTTTGCGTTCTTGGCCGGCGACGCTGTACCGCAACGAATCGAGCCGTTCGCGGCTGGCCGCCCCCTCTTGGGCCAATGACTTCAGGCGTTTCAGTTGTAGGCTCGAGTCGGCCAGTTGGGCTTTCTGCCAAAGCAGTTCGCTATACTTTTCGTAGAATTCGCTTTGAGCCAACTTGCGGGCGTCGCGGACCTTTTCGGCTTCCCAGCGCAATAGCGCCAATTCGCTGGACAGACTCGCCCGTTCGATCCGCAACGAATCGTCGATTTGTTCGATCTTTTGCCGCATTTCCAAGCTGTCGATGCGAGCAATCACGTCGCCGGCGCGGACGAGATCGCCTTCGCGGACGTGAATCGATTTCACCACACCCGGCCATGGTGCCGACAGTTGCAATTGACGTCCGGTGACTTCTCCATAGGCGGTGTACCGCAACATCGAGTGGAACATCAAATATCCCACCGCGACCAAGACCGTCACGAAAGTCGTCCCGATGAACAGGCGACCCTTGGGACGCTTGGGAAGCGGCGGGCCTGTTCGAACCGGTGATTTGTTCGGCGACGGTGGCGTGCCGCCGCCGCGACCGTGCTGCGCCCGGAATTCCGATTTTGATGATCGTCCCCTTTGTCTGATCGGCTCGGATCGATCCGCCCGTGTCAATCCCGCCAACGACTCTGTCGGACTGCGAGCCGACGGCTTTGCACCGGCCGCGCCGGACATGGGTTCAATATCGAAACCGACCGGGTCGATCGACGGATAACCCAACACGGGATCGCCACCGGAAAGCTCCGCGGGCGACGAAATCGTGTCTGACTGTGGTGCGGGCTGGGATTCCGAGTCGATGTCGTAGCCGTCTTGCGACGCAAAGTCGTCACGTTGAAGAGATCCGTTCATCAAATTCTGCGGGGTTTATGAATGCGCGGAAAGAAACATCCGTCGCCTTGCGGTCGTCAGATCAATGGACATACCGGTGCAAATCTACAGCGCCTCAAGTGACACGCGCGAAAGAATTGGTCCAGGCCGGAGACTTCAACAACAGGATTTGATAGCCCCGTGATTCGTAATACCTGTAACGATTGCCGTGTTCGGAATTTGATGAATGTCCGACTGAACACCGATCAGTCGCTTTAGCGGGGCAGTCTTGTTTCGCGTGATCGCAAAGGGAAACAGGCGTCGATGTGAACTAAGTCGCACCGGATCGGTTTGTAAGGATGCAAACTGGCGCGTGTCGAATCTCTTCAGCGCGATCGCGAGTGTCATGGAAGACCGCCGAACTCGGAAACGCAAACACAAATGTGTTTTCCATCTCGCGATGGCCGTTGCGGCAATGACCTGTCCCCACGTTGTTACCTCGGCCGAAGCGGCCGGTCCGCCGTCGCTCGCCGTCAGGACGTCCGAGCCGCCCACGCGAAAGCCCTATTCCTCCGGCGGTCAGGCGGTTGCATTGATTTCGTTGCCGGTCACACCGGTGACGGCCTGCTCCGGCGTCCCATTTCCACGTGATTTGGCGCATGGCGACGCCGAAGAAAACGACATCCTTTCTCAGCCGAACCGGTGGCGTTTGAGTGCACCGGTGACACAGTCCGGAGCCGAAAACCTTGGCGGACAGACGATCAGCACGATCGGTCGGCCGACCAGGCTGCCGACGCCATCGTCATTGCCATCAGACGACTCGGGCGAGGAAATGCGATCCGTGTCGTCACATGACGGTGTCGTCGCCTCGGTCAAGCCAACGGTCGATCGAAGCCCCGATGCGTCCCGGTTCCCGGTCCCGCTACGTCCCATCGTGTTGCCGAGTCCGAGCCGACCGTCCGCGGACACGGCGACACCGCGACCCGCCGTGGCAACTTCAAGACCCGTGGCCGCACCGGTCCGGCCTGCGGCGACGCCGCGCGTGACATCGGTGAATTCGACGTTGCACGCGACGCGTCTGCGAACCCAAGGACGGGAAACGCTGACCCGAGTCCATCAATCGCTGAAACGCAGGTCCACGCACACGGCCAACAAGCAGGCCTTGGAAGCACTTCACGCGATCGTCGCTTCGCGAGATGCCGCCGGCGAGACCAACGTCTACGGTCTGCGGCTGCAAGCGGCGCTGACCGCGATTCGTGAAGCGGAAGATTTCTGCGGACGCTACGGCAACGTGGATCATTTGGCGCTCCGTCGCATGATCGAATCGCACACGACCGAGGCCCTGAAAGACCGAGACGTTTCTGGCTTATCGGCGGTCAAGGCTGTCGAGATCTATTTGAGCGTTGCCAAGAGCAACCTGGTCGCCGCCAGCGGCGGGCTTCCCGAAGCCGGCGACGCGTTGCTGCTGTTGGGACACGTTCACCAAAAGTTCGAAAAGAACAACAGCCTTTACAACGAAGCGGTCGCCTTGACGCTTCACCAAGCCGCCGTCGAGGTACAGCCCGCCAGCGCCATCGCCCGCCGCGAACTGGGCAAGACGCTGATGAACCAGGGATTGGTCGCACAAGCCGTCGACATGTTTGTCCTAAGCAATCGCCTGACGCCCAATCGTGAAACGACGCAATTATTGCTGAACGCCGCTAGACGAATCGGTAACGTCCCGTTGGCCGAACATTGTATGGCCCGATTGCAAGACCCGCGATTGCCCAGCGATTTCCCGGTCATCCGGCTCTCCCCGGAACAGTTCGCTGCGACCAGCGAGAAACGCGGGACCAGTCCTTTGGGATCGTCGAACCGCCAACGCGATTCTGTCGCGTCGGCCGTCGACGCGGAGCAGAACACCCGAATCGCGCAACAACCGACCGCGGCCGGCGCCGCCGCCGAACCGACCCCCACTTGGTTTCCCTTTTGGCGTCGCTAGACGAACCTCATGAATCTCCATTCATCCTTCCTGCCAAGCATTTCGCCATGAACCCGCCCCATTTTGTGGAAGGCCAACTGACAAAGGATCGCCTTGTGTCGACGTTTCGCATCGCCGTGGCGATCGTGATCGCCATGCTCGGTGCCGCACCGACGTCGGCGCAGAACGTCACGCGGTTTCCATTGAATTCGTCCTCCATGCCACCGCAAATCGGCGGCTGCCAAGCTTGTGCCGCCGGAACCTGTCGCACTTGTGTCGACCGCAACGGCCTCGGAATGATGGAGACGTTCAAGTACGAACAGGGGATCTGTGCCGACGCCCCCGAAGCTTGCCAGTGTTGGCAAAGCCCTTACCACTCGCCTTTCGATCAGTACTGTCAAGGCGGTTACGCCGGACCGGCGCGAACGGCGCACGTCGCGCAGTATCGCTTGCGCCCGGGTGATGTGATTCAATTCACCTACCTGCTCAGTGATCGTCAGCTGACATCGGCTTACCGATTGACCGTGGGCGACGAACTGCTGATTGAATCGGAGGCCGATGAAGCCTTGACCCGCGGGACCTTGGAAAAAGGTCTAGAAATTCAGCCCGACGGAACGGTCACGCTGCGTTTCATCGGCAGCGTCCACGCCGCGGGACAGACGGTGGAACAGTTTCGCGAAACGTTGAACGACAAATACGAAGAGCTGGAACTTTACGCCGATCCCGCCATCGACGTGACTCCCGTTTCCACAGGCACCGCATCGAAGCGTATTCGTGACGCGATCAGCGGCACCGGCGGTTTCACGGCTCAGTTCGTGACACAGACCGTGACGCCACAGGGAGAAATCCGACTGTTGGGCATCGGCAGCGTCTGGGCGCAAGGCTTGACCCTGGAAGAACTGAAGCGAGAAGTCAACCTTCGGTACGAAGCCAAAGTCGGCGGCATCGAGGTCGAACCGGCCTTGCAACAACAAGCACCCCATTACGTTTACGTACTGGGCGAAGTCGTCCAACCGGGGCGTTTCAACATGGATCAACCGACGACGGTGTTGGGTGCGATCGCGTTGGCAGGGGGGAACATTCCCGGGGCCAATCTGCGTCAGGTCGTGGTCTTTCGTCGTGGCGAGAACTGGGAACTCATGTCGACGTTGTTGGATTTACGCGCCGCGATTCTCGGCAATCAGTCCAACCCGAACGACGAAATTTGGGTCCAGGACGGCGACGTCATCATCCTGCCCAGCATGCCGATTCGGTTGTTCGACAACTTCGTCCGCTTGGTGTTCACCGAAGGAATCTACGGCATCGTCCCGTTCCAAGGCTTCAGCATCGACGTGGGCAACGGCAACAACTGATCGCCCGACGGATCAATCGGCGCGAAGTCGAAACACCGACCGGCTTTCGGTAAAGTCGTCGGCCAACGGTGGCTGATCCGGCGTCTCGGACATCGGCTGAAAGTCCGGCTGCGGCGTGATGGGGAAACCCCAAACGAGCGCCACGTCGTCGGTGACTTGATAACCAAAGGGTTTGTCGCCGATCGGCTTCTGCACGGCGCCGTCCCAGTCGACAGCGGTCAAATCACCGAGCTTGCCGGGCCACTGTTCGTTTTCGAAACGATACAGGCGAACGGCGATCGCCGTTTC
>CAYVRC010000030.1:36302-42478 GCA_964453205.1 uncultured Pirellulaceae bacterium
CGATTGCATCGATCGCGACAGACCAGCTCCGCGCGGCGATCGCCGTTTCCGCCAAGCGGCAAGACATCTCGTTGCGGGCAAACGCCGTCCCACCCTGGTCGAACGCCGGACGCAACATGCTGGTCAGCATCGTGTCGAACCGGGTCAGCAAACCGGCTTGGTCGTCCTTTCGTTGCATCTCGTCGGACAAGACGTCATGAGCCGCTTTGGTGGCATAAATGTCGTCGTCGATCGTTTCCAAGACTTGATCAAAGAAGTCGATCGCGGCAAGACCGTCGATCGGCCGCTTGCCGGCGATCGAATTCCTGGGGGCTCCACCGGGGACGCCACCGGACTGAATCGCAGACAACACCCACGCCCGCTCGCCGATGATGCCGACGCGGAGCTGTTCCGATTCGTCGCTACGTCGCGACAAGGCTTGGCGGATCCGGGAAAGCTGATCGGCCTGGTAAACGTCGGCATCCAAACCCGAGCGAAGCCCATCGATCGCGACGCCCATGATCGCGATCCGTACCAACTGCGACACCAGCCCCGGTTGATTTTCCAACGTCCTGGCAATTGCCAGCGTGCTCAGTACGCTGGCCGTCGCCGCGTCGGAATCTCCGTCACGGATCGCCACGTCGTGTCGCACACGCATCAAGCGGGCCATGCCGCGAGTCGTTTGCACGTACTCCAGCAAGGTGTCATAGCCGACGAACTCGATCGGGTAGCGAACGCTCCCCGGTGTCGACTGGAGATCATCGAGTTGATCGTATAGAAAGTCTTGCCGTTTCAAAAAATCGCGGACTTTGGCTTCGTCGGGCCACGGCGTTTCCGGGTCGTGGGGGATCGGTTCGCCCATCGCCAAGACCGGCATCCCTTCCGCGGCGGCACGAAACTCGGGTGATTCGATCTGATCCGCGACGGACGTCCACAACTCGACTTCGATGCCTTCGGTCTGCTGGTTGTAGTAGACCTGCAAGGAATCGTTGTCGACGGGCATTCCGTCGGCTTCCAACGCGGCGAGTCGTTCGTCCAGCCGACCTTGTGCGATTGCGTTTCTGGAAAACCACCAAACCAGAACGCAGGCCACCAGTACGAGCGGCAAGACGATCAAGGCAATGACCGTCTTGCCGAGACAAGACAGGCCCTTGGCTTCTTGTTTTTCGTTCATGTCGATTCGCCTAATCGATTTCAGGATGTTCACAGGGTGACCGGGAAGGTCTGGGAATCAGGGATCACGGACTCGCTAGGTCTTGCCCTGCAGCTTTTCGGGCCGGGGAACGGGCACGTCGGCGAGCAATCGTCGAATGATCTCATCCGTGTCGACGCCTTCGGCTTGGGCTTGAAAGTTCGCCGCGATGCGGTGTCGCATGACGGGCAAGGCGATTCGCCGGATGTCTTCGATATCGATGCTGAACCGACCGTCCATCGCCGCGATCGCCTTGGCCCCGCCGATCAAATTCTGTCCCGCGCGGGGACCGGCCCCCCAATCGACCAGCGACTTGACGTAATCCGGTGACGATTCGTCCGACGGACGCGTGGCCCGGACCAGTTGCGACGCGTAGCGAATGACGAAGGGGTTGACGGCGATGCTGCTGACCAGCCGTTGCACGTTGCTGATCGCGCGGGCGGACAAGACTTTGTTGACCGTCGCCATTTCGCCCCGAGTCGTCGTCGTCAAAATCTGTTCCTCCTCGGTCGCCGACGGGTAGTCGATGCGGACCTTGAACATGAACCGGTCCAGTTGCGCTTCGGGCAGCGGATAGGTGCCTTCCTGGTCGACCGGGTTCTGTGTGGCGATGGCGAAAAAGGGATCGGGCAGTCTGTAGGATTCTCGACCGATCGTGACCTGGCGCTCCTGCATCGCTTCGAGCAAAGCCGCTTGCGTCTTGGGCGGCGTGCGGTTGATCTCGTCGGCCAGCAAGATGTTGGCAAAGATCGGGCCTTCGACGAATCGGAAACTCCGTCGACCCGCGTCGTCTTCCTCCAAGACCTGAGTCCCGGTGATGTCCGAAGGCATCAGGTCGGGCGTGAACTGGACGCGTTTGAACGAGACGTCCAAGATATCGGCCAGCGTGCTGACTAACAGCGTCTTGGCCAGACCGGGAACGCCTTCGAGCAAACAGTGCCCGCGGGTAAAAATGGCGACCAGCAGCTGTTCGATCGTCTGATCTTGGCCCACGATGACTTTGCCGAGTTCGGCACGCATGGTTTTCTGGTGTTCAGAAAATTCTCGCAGGACATCGCCCAAATTGCGTGCCTTACCTTGCCCTCGCAATTCAGGGGGTGTCGGAGGTGGACTCGCTGGCGGGTTAGAATCACTCATGGACGCAAACATTCCCTTTTGGTTCGGTGATTCATCGATGAGACGTGAAAGCTTTCCCGCGATCAAGCCGGTGTCGGGAAACGCTCATGATACGACAGACCGGCCGCATCCGGCATCAGGCGGCGGCGACGGCCGTATCGCTTCAGGCATTTTCCTTGTGAAAGCTCCCCTTCCGTGCTTTCGACCGGTCGTGATCCTGGCCGCGATCCTGCTGTCCGTTCCGGCGTGGCAAAAATGCTCCTCAGCGCAGTCCGTCGACGCGGCCAAGGTCCAACGCAGCATCGATCGCGGCATCGCGTATCTCCGTAAACAGCAGCTGGCATCGGGCGGTTGGCGAGAATATCCGCAGTACTCCGGCGGCGTCAGTTCGCTGACCACGCTGGCTCTGTTGAACGCGGGCGTTCCGAGCACCGATCCGACGATCGTGTCTTCGCTGAACTACTTGCGGCGACTCCAGCCCGACAAAACCTACTCGGTGTCTTTGCAGACGATGGTCTATTGCCAGGTCGGCGCGGCGGCGGACCTGCCGTGGATCCGACGCAACATCAAGTGGCTGGCCGAAGCCCAAAACGCTCGCGGGCTGTGGGGATACGACGAGTACTTCGGAACGGGCGATCCGTCCAACACTCAGTTCGCTTTGTTGGCCCTGGCCGCCGCCGTCGATCGCGGCGTCGCGGTTCCGGGTGAGATCTTTGAACGATCGTTGCAATACTGGCAAGACGCCCAACATCCCAGCGGCGGTTGGAGCTACGGTCGCACCGAGCCGGTCAAGGGAAGCATGACCTGTGCCGGGATCGCGTCTCTGATCATCACCGAAGGCCGCTTGGCGGGCACGCATTCGTCCATCGACGACGCGACCATTCGATGTTGTGGCGGCGATGACGACCGACCCAACCGCGTCGAAGCCGGCTTGCAATGGATGGCCGCTCACTTCAGCACCGAAGCGAATCCGCAGGCGGGCGGGCGGAGCTATTACTATTACATGTACGCTTTGGAACGTGCCGGCCGACTGACCGGACGACGCTTCGTCGGCAACCACGACTGGTATCGCGAAGGTGCCGAAAGCTTGATCGCCAAACAAGACTCCTTCGAAGGATTTTGGCGTGGCAATAACAGCGGGGAAAACAACCCCTTGATCGCGACGTCGTTCGCGTTGCTGTTCTTGAGCAAAGGCAAACGCCAAGTCGTCGTCGCGCGTTTGGATTATCCCGGTGCCGGCGAAGACGATTGGAATCGGCACCCCGACGGACTGCGTCAGTTGGTCCGGCACGTCGAACTGGAATGGGGCCGCGACCTGACTTGGCAAACCATCAACGCAACGAACGCGGAAGTCGAGGACTTGCTGCAAACGCCCGTGCTTGTCATCAGCGGTGACGACACCGTGGATCTGTCGCCGCCACAAGTCGACCGTCTGCGTGCCTACGTCGATCAAGGCGGAACGATCTTGTTCGAAGCAGAAGACGGCGACGGATGCGGCAGCGCCGCCGGGTTTCGTCGTCAAGTCGCTCGGTGGTGCCAGGACTGGTTTCCCGATGCCGAACTGGAAAAGCTTCCCATCGAACATCCCGTGTGGTACGCCGAACGCAAAGTGGACCCGGTATCACTCGGCGATGATTTTTGGATCTACGGCGTCCAGGCATGCTGTCGAACGCCGGTGTTTTTTGTTCCCAAAAGCCTGTCCTGCCGATGGGAACTGTCTTCGGCTTTGTTTCGGCGACGGGAATTGCCGGCACCGGTCGGTGCGGAACTGACCGCGGCCGTCGGCGTGGGCGAAAACGTGATCGCCTACGCGACCGGGCGGGAACTGAAAGACAAATTGGACCAAAGGTATTTGCTGACCGGCGGCAGCGACGCCGACCAGCGTCGCGGACAACTGGAATTGGCGGAATTGGAACTCGGGGCCGGTGGCGAGGACGCTCGGCGAGCCTTGCCCAACGCCGTCGGTATGATCGCCGAAACGCTTCCGATCGCAGTGGCCGCCGCGGATGAATCGGTCCGTTTCGACGAAGAAACCTTGCAAGACGTCGCGGTGTTGTGGATTCACGGACGCACGGATTTCGAACTGACCGAAGACCAACGGGGTGTGCTCGAATCTTTCCTGCGACGTGGCGGATTTGTGATCGCTGGCGCGGTGTGCGGCAGCGAAGCCTTTGCTCAGGCGTTTCGACGCGAATTCGAAAGCATCGATTCCGACGTCGAACTTCAGGTCATGCCGCCCGCCCATCCGGCCCTGACCAAACGCTTCGGGGGGTTCGATTTGCGCAGCGTCACCATCCGTCAGCCCGATCGCCGCGGCCAATCCTTGCAGATCAACCGGCGTGAATCGCATCCGATCATCGAAGTCGCCCGCGTCGGTCTGGTCGACAACGTGTTTTTCTCGCCGCTGGATCTGAGTTGCGCTCTGGAAAGCCAGAACAGCATCCAGTGCCCCGGCTACGCCACCGAAGACGCGACCAAAATCTTGGCGAACCTGTTGCTTTACGCTTTTCAACAAAGCCCGGAATGAATCAGGCCGCGCGGCGACGGCGAGGTGTTGCCGCGACTTCCAATTCGTGCAGGATGACGATCTCCGTCGGACTCGCTTTCCCCGTCTCTTCCCGCAACCCCCACTGCATTCCCAGCCACGCCCCCAAGCGGGTCTTCCGCACGAAGGCCTCGTAGATCAACAGCGAGACCCCCGTGGCGATCACAAAAGCCGCCAGGCCTTTGACCGTCGGGGACCATCCCGGCAACAAGTATTTCAAGTCGATGTGGATCAGTCCCAACAGCGGATGATGGGCCAGGTAAATCCAAAACGAAGCGGCGGCCAGATAGGAAACCGCCGGCGTCGCGCGGCGAAAGTGCTTCAATCCCAAACCGATCGCCGACAAGGTGACCGCCCATGCCGCCAAATTGGTGAAGCCGGCCAGCACAACACTCGCCGACTTCCCCGTCACCGTTCCGGGTTCATGTCCCGCCAAAGACCAACGCCCCAGCAGCACCGCCGCGATCAGCAAACACGCCGCCGGCATCCAACACCGCGACGCGTGATTCTGCAGCATCGCCAAGCCGCCGGATTGTCTCGCCAGGAGCACGCCGCCGACAAAGAAGGTGCCGCTGTAGATCCATTTGCTGGGGACCGGCGCGAAAGCGTGTTGAAATCCCCACACGACCTCCGGACGCAGCGACAGTGTCACCACACCGACCGCGACGATCATGAATGCGAAAATCGCCGTCCGGTGTTTGCGACAGTCACGTCCGCCGGATGCACGGTCGTCCGATCTGTACTCGCCGAGGATCCGACCGGTCCCGACGACCACGGCCGCCAACGTGACAACGTACGTCATCAAATATGCCAAAAACCACAGGTGGCCGGTGCCCCAAAGATGATCCCCGAGCAGGCCTTCGATTTTCAAACTTTTGATTTTGATCGGATCGATCCGGCCTTCGTAAATCCAGCCGCCCAGCCAAACGTACAAGTCGATCGGCAAAATCACGCACAGGCCGAAAAGCAGTGGCTTGCCGAGTCGTTTCAGGCGGCCGGACACCAATCGTTTCGGCCCGCGTCGCTGTAAGGACTGCCAAGCCAGGACGCCGGCGATCACCAAGAAGACGGGCATGATGAAGACTTCGATCGCCCAGAAGACGCAGTCCAGCGTGGGGCTGACATCGTCGTTCACCGCCCACTGCAAGCCCGGCATGGGGTGCTTCAGGTACGGAACGCATGCGTGCAAGGCGACCACGCCGAACGCCGCCGCCACACGAAGCACGTCCCAAGCGGCCAGATTCCCCGGCGATGAATCGTCAACAGGATCGCAGCGAGGCGAACTTTGCAGCGGCAGAATGTCCATGCCGATGCCGGTAACAAAACCCCAGCATCCGAGGCAAG
>CAYVRC010000031.1:0-42260 GCA_964453205.1 uncultured Pirellulaceae bacterium
GAACGCCAGCCCCGGATCGTCACCCGTGAACGTCAATTGCATTTCATCGTCGTCGATGGCCATGGTCGTGTTTTTGCGAGCACGAATCATCGCGGCGGACTGGACACGACGCTGGTTTACCGGATTCTTTGCCGTTCGACCGGCTCGTTTTCCGTCGACGGGGTCGACGCCGAAATCGGTCCATTCGGGATGGCGATGGGGACCGTTCGTTTCGTTGACCGGCCGGTAGGTATTGGGCGCCGCATGCAGGACGTCCTTGGTCATCCTTGTCCAAGTGTCGACCATCCTTCGCAATCGATCCGGGTGTCGATTCGCCAAGTCGTGGTTCTCCGCGCGATCGCTGTCGAGATCATACAACTCCCACGTCTTGCTACGAAAACTGACGGCTTTCCAGTCGCCTTCACGAAGGCCGCGATCGGAGGCGAACAAGAAATGCAGCGGCTCGGTTCGCTGAAACGGTTCGCCCTGGAAAATCGGACGCAAAGATTGCCCGGAAACCGGACGCAAATCACGTCCCGCGAAGTTTGTCGGGATGTCCGAATCGGTGACGTCGGCGATCGTCGGCATGATGTCGATCAAGTGCGCCGGCATCGTCGAGACGGTGCCCCTTGGCAGTTCCAGGCCTGCCGGCCAGTGCACGACGGCCGGCGTGCAGATCCCGCCTTCGAACTGGTTCTGTTTGTAGTATCGAAACGGACTATTGCGAGCCCAAGCCCACCCCGTCGAATCGCCCAGCGTGACGTCGCCATTGGTCGGTTCCTCTTCGACGCCTCGACTGACGCGGTCGTACGGACAAGCTCCGTTGTCCGAAACGAACCAGATCAAGGTGTTGTCCAGTTCGCCGTGGTCTCGGAGCGATTCGACCAGCCGGCCGACTTCCCGGTCGACGCGATCGATCATCGCCGCCAGCGTTGCCATTCGCTTGGCTTCGAATCGTTTTCGCGGTTCGCTCAACGAATCCCAGCTCGGCACATGGTCGGGCCGCGGACTGGGCTCGGTATCCGGCGGGAACAATCCTATTTCGCGTTGGCGTTTGACCCGAGCCGTCCGAACGGTATCCCAGCCCGCGTCGTAACGCCCCCGATACTTGGCGTAGTCCTCGGGCAAGGCCTGAAGCGGAGCGTGCGGCGCATTAAAAGCCACGTAAAGATGCCAAGGTTTGCCGGATCGACGAGCTTCGTCCAAAAACGTCAAACCGAAGTCCACGTTCGCCACGGTGGTGTAAAAACCCGTATCGGGGACCGTCCAAGGTTGATCGCCGAGCCGAAACGTTTTGTCGCCGTAAAAATAATTGCAGGCACCGCTCAGGTGTCCGAAATAACGATCGAAACCGAACCCGGTCGGTTCTCCGTTCAAGTGCCACTTGCCGGTCATGGCGGTGAAATAGCCGGCTTCGCGAAGAGTTTCGGCACTGGTCACCGCGTGAGTCAGACGCGTGTCGCCCGCCGCGATGCAGTACTGTCCGGTCAGCAAAGACACCCGTGACGAATGGCATTTCGCGGTGTTGTAGAACTGAGAGAAACGGACGCCACCGTCGGCCAAGGCGTCCAGGTTGGGGGTCTCGATTTCGCTGCCGTAACAACCCAGGTCCGAAAAACCCAAATCGTCGACCATGATGATCAACACGTGCGGTCGATCGGCCGAACGGCCGGGAGGACACGTCCCAAAAATCAGGCCGACGAAGATTGCCAGACCGGCGGGGAACGTCCGTTTTTGCGACTTCATCATTTTCGTTTCCGCTTCTCGGTAACAGGCCGGCTGACGGCTTGATTCAGGAGGGCTTGGTGTCGCTCGACGATCTTCGTCAAGGCTTCGTTTCCGACTTCGTTGACGGTTTCCAAGGGGTCACGCCGGTGGTCGTAAAGCTCCGCCGCCAAGACGTCGCCGGTGCGGAAATCACGCCACTGAGTGTAGCGGTGGGTCTCGGTGCGGATCGAATAACCCATGATTTTCGGGTCTTCGCCGCGTCCCCCGTAGGCCGGTCGTGGGTTTTGGGTCAGCGCGCAGGCTCGGATCGTCGCCGCCGGGTCTTCGATCACCGGGCGCAAACTGATGCCTTCCAAATGATCCGGGGCGGTCAGCCCGCAGTAGTCGGCCAATGTCGGGTACAGGTCCAGCAATTCGCACAACGCCCGGGTGCGTTTTCCCGCGGTGGCCTGACCGGGGACCGAGATCATCATCGGAACGCGGGCGTCCCATTCGAAATTCGAGTTCTTGCACCACAGCGAATGTTCGCCGAGGTGAAAACCGTGATCGGACCAAAACGCCACGATCGTGTCGTCGCGAAGTCCCAGTCGGTCCACTTCGTCCAGCACCTTTCCGATCTGAGCGTCGACGTAGGAGATCGCGGCGAGATAGCCGTGGCGTAACGTGCGGACCTCCTCAGGCAGTGGGCCCGTTTCGAAGTCTCGCATCAACTCGTTCCCCTCGTGCAAAGCGATCGGGGGCACGTCATCAGGAGGCAGCGGGTTCGCCGGCATCGACACGTCGGCGGGGTCATAAAGGTCCCAGTACTTGGCCGGTGCGTTGAAGGGCAAATGGGGTTTCCAAAATCCGACGGCAAGGAAAAAAGGTTCGTCTTTGATCTCGCCTAATTTCCGTACAGCCGCGTCGGCGATTTTTCCATCCCAATAGGCGTCGTCGGGCACGTCGAAGGCTTCGGCGCGAGGAATGGAAATCGGATCGGCGGGAAGATCACCGGCGACATCCGCGAAATCCTTGTTGTGATTTCCGTAATGCAAGATTTGCGGACTGCTCCAAGATCTCGCATCGCCTTTCCAATCATCTTGGCGGAAATTGTGAAAGATCTTTCCGATCCCGTGCGTCTCGTATCGCGCCTGCTTGAACAGTTGAGGCAGCGTGACGACGTCGGGAAAACGCTCGCGAAAATGAGTCGGCAAGCCGTAGATCTGCAAAGTGTCGATCTTCAAGCCCGTCAGCAGCGACGCGCGGGACGGGTTGCAGAGGGCTTGTTGGCAATAAGCACGCTCGAACAACAGGCTCCGTGCGGCCAACTTGTCCAGATTCGGCGACCGGACGATCGGTGCTCCGTAACACCCCAGCTCGACACGCATGTCGTCGACGGCGATCAACAGGACGTTGGGGCGATCGGCATCCGGTCGGTCTGCCGCGGAGAAGGGCATCGCCAGACAAGCGGCACTGATCGTCAACAAAAACCATCTGCCGCAACGAAGTGGAATTCGCATCGAACCGCCTTGGCAATGTTTCGGGTGGGAAGAACGGAATCCGCCGGCTCGAGCTGGACGAAACGCGAACCCGCGATCATAGTCTATAGACTTTGTGGAAGGCATCTTATTTCCTGCCGCCGCGACACGCAAGCATGAGCAACGAAACGAACGCCAGTCGAGCCTATCAACATCTCCGCCGCCGATTGCTGGCCGGCGATTTCGCGCCCGGCACGCGGCTGCTGTACGGGCCCATCGGAAAAGAGATCGGTGTCAGTGCGACGCCGGTTCGCGAGGCGGTCGGGCAGTTGGCGAACGAAGGTTTGTTGGAGCTGGTCCCGCAACTCGGTGCCGTCGTCCGCAGCATCGATCGTCAGGAACTGATCGACATCTACGAAGTCCGTTTGGCGATCGAGCCCTACGCCGCTCGACTCGCGGCGACGCGAGCCGACGCCAAGCAGGTTGCCGGCTTGCTGGGGGACCTGACGCGGATGCGAGAGTTGACCGAACGTCAAGCCGCGTCGGGTGCCGAGTTCGCCAACAAACGGCTGACCCGCTTGTTCGACAAAGCCGATTACGGGTTTCACATCGCCGTGATCGAAGCGACCGGGAATCGTGCGATGTTGCAAACGGCCGGTCAGTCGCACGTGTTGACGCGAGTGTTCGGAATTCGTCGGCATCGATACGACGCGGCCTCGATGCGGCGGACGTGCATCGAGCACGAGGCCATCTTGGACGCGATCCGGGCCGAAGACTCCGACGCGGCGGTCCGAGCGGCGACGGCTCACATCCGCCAGGGATTGCAGCTGTCGCTCCGCGCGATGGACGACCGAAAAGGGGAGGGATAAAAGGACCCTCCCGGCTGCGTGCGATCTGCGCCGGAAACGGGTCGCGTCGTCGATCGAGTTCACGGCGACGGAACGCGGGTGGTATCCTAGGCGGGTGACGTTGTTGCCCCGATTCGATTCCGAGCAGGATCCTTCATGTTCCGATGTCCATCCGCACCGCTGTTCATGGCGTGCTGTCTGATCGCGTCGATGTCGCAAGCGAGCGAAGCCTCGGCGGCGTACGACTTGGCCGGGTTCATCGATTCGAATTGCTTGGATTGTCACGCCGGTGAATCCGCCGAAGCCGGGCTGGACTTGGAGCGAATGGTCTCGGACGCCGACACCCGTTTCCCCACCGATCGCTGGGCGAAAGTGCATGACCGGGTCAAGGCCGGTGAAATGCCGCCGCCGGACTATGGATCACCCGATCAGCCGGACCGGGATCGCTTCGTCGTCGCGTCGGCCGATCGACTTCGCCGGGCCGACAAAGAACGCCAGGCGACCGAGGGCCGAACGGTTTACCGGCGTCTGAACCGTGTCGAGTACGAGAACACGCTACGTGACTTGTTGCGACTGCCGAACTTGGAGGTTGCCGGGATGTTGCCGCCGGACAGCTCGGCGTACGGGTTCGACAAAGTCGGTTCGGCGTTGGACGTTTCGCACGTTCAGTTGGCCCGTTACTTGGAAGCCGCCGGTGCGGCGATCGATCAAGCGATGGGGCCCGTTCTGCAACACGGCGAGCGACCGGAAACTCAAGTCTTGCATCTGGATGCCAAAACCAACGGCCGTCTGGAACAGGTCCTCCGCAAGGGCAAGGAGGCCGTTCCCGTCGGGGAAGCCGTCGGATTGTTGCGACAACCCAACACCGCACAGGCGCCATGGTGGTGGTCCAAGTTTTCGCCGACGGTCGACGGCACCTATCGCATCCGCATGAAAACGCACGGTTTCGTATGGGATCGGGGCGAAGTCTTGCCTGCCGATCAGAACCACGTCGTCACTTACTATGCCCTTCGCCAGACGACGAAGCGACCGCTCGGAACGTTCGACATCGGCCCGTCCGCCGACCAAGCCAGCATCCACGAATTCGATGCCCACCTGCGTGTCGGCGAACAGTTGCAATTCTGGCTGGAGACGCTGAGCGACCAGAACCGAGGGAACACTCCGATGGAGGAATACGTCGCGCCGGGCGTGGCGGTCGAGTGGCTGGAAATCGAAGGTCCGCTTTTCCCGCAGTGGCCGCCTGCGAGCTACCGTCAGTTGTTCGGCGATTTACCCGTTCAGGACTGGGACCCCGATTCGAACGTCCAGCCACCGCCGTTACCGATCCACTACGACGGCGTGGGCAAGCGGGCCAAGTTGGTCCAAGCCAAGCCGGGCAAGACGACGCTGCGTCATGTCGTGTCGCGGCAACCCGACGCGGATGCGCGGCGATTGCTGCTGCGTTTTGCGAACCGCACTTTGCGTCGGAGCGTCGGCGGCGACGAAATTCGTGACATCGTCGAACTGGTTCAAGCACGACTCGACGCACACGTTAGCTTTCAAGAAGCGATGCGTGTCGGTTATCAGGCGATCCTTTGTTCGCCCGAGTTTCTGTTCTTGGACGAATCGCCGGGTCAGCTCAGCGATTTCGCGTTGGCATCGCGGCTGTCTTATTTTTTGTGGAATTCTCTGCCCGACGATGAGCTCAGGCGGGCGGCTTCGCGGAACGAACTGCACCGAGCGGACGTGCTTTCCGCCCAAGTCGAAAGGATGTTGAACGATCCCAAGGCGAATCGTTTCGTCGAGGATTTTTGTGGACAATGGTTGGACCTGCGGCGGATCACGGTGACCCAGCCCGACGAGCAGCTTTATCCCGAGTTCGATCAGTTCTTACTCGATTCGATGGTTCGGGAAACGCGGCGGTATTTCGCGGAGATGGTTCGCGACGATCTGGGGGCGGATCATTTGGTGGGATCCGATTTTCTGATGATCAACGAGCGTTTGGCGGAGTTGTACGAGATCGACGGCGTCGAGGGTTGTACGATTCGCAAAGTCGACTTGCCGGCCGACAGCCCGCGGGGCGGTTTCCTGACGCAAGCGAGCGTGTTGAAGGTCACGGCCAACGGCACGACGACGTCGCCGGTGACGCGTGGGGCCTGGGTGCTGGATCGATTGTACGGACGGCCTCCTTTGCCCCCGCCGCCGAACGTCCCGGCGGTGGAACCGGATCTTCGCGGGGCGACGACGATCCGCCGACAACTCGAAAAGCACCGTGACGATGAGGCCTGTGCGACGTGTCACCGCGCCATCGATCCGCCGGGGTTCGCCTTGGAAAGCTTCGACGTGATCGGAACCTGGCGGGATCGTTACCGGGCCTTAGAAAACGGTGAGCCGCCGCAGGTGAAAGAAATCATGGGCAAGCCGGTTGTCTACAAGCTGGGCTTGCCGGTCGATGGCAGCGGCGTCGATCCGGGCGGTGAATCGTTCGAGGATGTTCACGAATTTCGTGCGATCCTGCTTTCGCGAAAAGAGACGTTGGCGAAGAATTTGGCCGAGCGACTGGTCGTTTATTCGACCGGGGCGGGAATCGATTTCGCCGACCGAGACGCGATCGCGAAAATCTTGAACGAAACACGTGACACCGGATTCGGGTTACGATCAATCATCCACGCGGTCGTGCAAAGCGATCTGTTTCAAAGGAAATAGGACATGCCACCACTTCATCGACGTCATCTGTTGAAAGCCGCCGGCGTCGCCTTGGCCTTGCCGACGCTCGAAGCGATGAAACCCTCGGCGGTTCGCGCGGGATTCGCCTCCGATCCCGCGCCGCCGCGGCGGATGATGTGCATCTGCACGAACATGGGGATGATGCCGGAGTTCTTCTGGCCGCAGGTCGATGACCTGGACGACGACGGTGCGTATCGGCCGAGCGAGTATTTGGCGTTGATCGACGACTTCCGCGAACACTACACGGTTTTTTCGGGCGTCTCGCATCCGGAAGTCGACGGGGGCCACAACGCGGAAATCAGCTACTTGACCGCCGCGCCGCATCCGGCGGCGGGCGGGTTCAAGAACACGATCTCGCTGGACCAGTACGCCGCCGAGTGGATCGGCATCCGAACGCGGTTTCCGTACTTGGCGCTGAACGTCGGTGTCGAAAACAGCACGTTGTCGTGGACGGGATCCGGCGTTCGCGTGCCGGCCGAAGACAGACCGTCCAAGGTGTTTCAGAAATTGTTCGTGCAGGGCAATGAAGCGGAAGTCGAGAACCAAGTGCGGCGATTGCGTGACGGCCGCAGCATCCTGGACTTGGTGGGTGATCGTGCCGGCCGGCTTCACAAGAAAGTCGGACGCAACGATCGACAAAAGCTGGATCAATACTATCAAAGCGTCCGTGAACTCGAACAACGATTGGTCACGGCCGAACAATGGCAACGGAAACCGAAACCGGTGATCGACGTGGAAATGCCGCAAGACATCGATGATCGTGGCGAACTGATCGGGCGAACCGAACTGATGCACCGGATGGCACGCCTGGCGTTCGAGACCGATTCGACACGGATCGTGACTTTGTCGATCGACGAAAACGCCAACCCGAAGGTGAACCTGCCCGGCGTCAATCAAGGACACCACAGTTTGACGCACCACGGACGCCGTGACGAAACGGTCGAGCAACTCAAGATCATCGAATCGGCGCAGATGAAAGCTTTCGGTAGTCTGCTGGGCGATCTGCACCGCGTCGGCGAAGACGGCGAAACGTTGCTCGACCGGACGATGGTCTTGTTCGGCAGCAACTTGGGCAACGCCAACAGCCACGACAACAAGAACATGCCGATGATCTTGGCCGGTGGCGGTTTCAGACACGGAAAGATTCTGTCGTTCGACCGACACGACAATTACCCCTTGCCGAATTTGTACGTCAGCATGCTTCAGCGAATGGGTGTCGAAACGGATCGTTTCGCCAGCAGTACCGGGACCATGCGTGGTTTGGAAGCGATCTGAGCGCGGCGGATCTTGTTTCAACGTTGGGGCCAACACGAAAGGCGGATCGATGGCGGATTCTGGAATCACGCGGACCTCACTGTCCCGACGCTCGGCGATCGTCGCCTCGTTGGGCATGTCGGCCTGTTGGCAAGCGGCTCCAACGACGGCCGCGGACGACGCGCCCGGCAACTCGTCGGACGAAGTGCCGCGGACGTCGCTGGGCTTGGTGATCTATTGTCTGAAGATCCGCCGCGAACATCATCGCCGACGCGATCCGCAGTTCGATCTTTTTCATCCCCTGAATTTCATGGCCGAATGCGTCCGCTGTGGGGCCGGCGGGATTCAGGCCGATTTGGGATCCTTGACCCCCGCGGAAGCCGAGACGCTGGCCGAGCGGGCCGCCGCGAACGATCGATTCGTCGAAGCCATCCTTCGACCGCCGATGCGGGATGACGATCTGGGACGATTCGAAAAAGACGTCGTCACCGCGCGTCGGGCCGGAGCCGTCGTTGCCCGCGGCACGATCATTCCCGGCCGGCGGTACGAGCAATTCAAGTCGCTGGATGAATTCCGTGTCGCCGAAAGAGCCGGCGAAGCCGCCGTGCGCCGTGCGATCCCCGTCCTGGCGCGTCACGGGATGAAGCTTGCCATCGAGAATCACAAAGATCAACGAAACGACGAACGCGTGAAATTGTTCGAGCGCACCGACAGCGAATACTTCGGGGCCTGCGTCGACACGGGAAACAGCATCGCGTTGTGCGAAGATCCGATGGAAACGATCGAGGCACTGGCGCCTTGGGCGATGACGGTGCATTTGAAAGACCAATCGTTGGCGCGGACGCCTGACGGGTTTTTGTTGGCCGACGTCCCGTTGGGCGCGGGCTGTTTACCGTTGGATCGCATGGTGCGTCGATTGAAAGCGGCGCGAGACGACATTCGCTTTTCCCTGGAACTGATCACGCGAGACCCGCTGCGGGTGCCGTGCTTGAACGCCTCCTTCACCGACGTGTTCGAAAACTTTCCGGCGCGGGATTTGGCTGAGACGATCAAGCTTGTCGAAGCGAACGCGGCGGCGACGATGCCGACGGTCGATTCGCTTTCGCCGCCCGAGCGTTTGCGACAGGAAGAACAAAACGTCGTCTCGAGTCTGCGGTACGCCGCCGAGAAACTTGATCTGAAACCACGCCAACTTTCCTGACGGAGACCGTGCGATGAAGTTGAAACGAAGACCTTTGCTCGGCGGATTGGCGACCGGCGTCGTCGCCCCGCAGAGTCTTTTGTCTTCCGCGGCGGACAACGCCGGCGCGGAGGTTTTGCGAATCGGCGTGATCGGCGCGGGCGTCCGCGGCAAGTACCTGATCGGAAACTTGCCGCCGCAAGCTCGCGTGGTCGCGATCTGCGATTGTGCAACATCACGCCTCGACGCGGTGCTCGATTCGAACGACGTCTTTAGCGACGTCTTGCGAGGCTTTCGTGAAAAAGACGCCGCGAATTGTAAAACGTATCAAGACTATCGACGCTTGATCGGGCAAGAAAAGCTGGACGCCGTGATCATCGCGACGCCCGACCATCATCACGTTCCCGCCGCCATGCTGGCACTCGACGCGGGCTTGGACGTGTATTTAGAAAAACCGCTGTCGCTGGGAATCGCCGAAGGCCGCAGGCTGGTCGAGAAAGTCAAGGCGACTGGGCGGGTGCTGCAAGTCGGAAGCCAGCAGCGAAGCATGGAAATGAACCGTTTCGCTTGCGAATTTGTTCGCGACGGCGGCTTGGGAAAGATCACTCACGTCGAAGTGTCGAACTATCCCGGTCCGCTGCCCGATCCGGTCTTTCCCGCCGAGCCCGTTCCGCCCGGCATGAATTGGAATCTTTTCATCGGCGATTCGCCGCGGAGACCCCACAATCGCAAGCTGTGGGTCAAGGACGAATTCGAAGTCGACGGTTTGTTGTGGCGGGGCTGGGATCTGTATCGCGACTACTCCGGACACATGACGACGAACTGGGGCGCCCACGCCATCGACATGGTGCAGTACGCGTTGGGCAAAGACGACACCGGTCCGGTCAAGATCACGCCGCACACCGATGCCGACGTAGCGGAAGTGCGGGCGGATTGGGAAAAGAAGTGGCACCTCAAAACGCCTCCGCCGCAAGGACCGTGGCGGGACGCGACGCGGTTTCATCCCGTCACGTTGGAATACGCCGACGGCATCACGTTGAAGTTGACACCGGGCGTCGCGGCACCGACGTTCCACGGCGAGCGGGGGACGATGCAGATCCCTCGTAACGGTTACCGCGCTGATCCGGCGGACCTCGTCACCGATCCGCCCGATCCGAATTTGTCGCGGAAATGGGACGGTGGTGGCAACGTCGCGCGGCCGCATCTGCAAAATTGGTTGGACTGCATCTCATCACGCCAGACGCCGCGAGCCCCCGCGGAAGTCGGGCACCGTACCGCAACGGTTTGTCATTTAGCGAACTTGGCCCGGCACTTGGGACGCCCCCTGCGGTGGGACCCGATTGGGGAACGTTTTCGGGATGACCCCGAGGCCGATGCGATGCTGGGTTAGGTCGCGACGGGCCGTTCGAAGGATTTTTCCCCGGTTGCCGTCGTCACGGGACCCTTGCAAAAGTTCGGAACGTCGCTGTGATCGGAGCAATCGTCGTGCCCGGAAAGGTGGTCGATGGGGCGCGCGGAAAGGTCCGTTTTGTCACGTAATTTATCGCCCCCGGACAAACCGCTGACACGCCTCCGTGGTATAGTGAGGTGTGACGCATTTCGATTCTTGATCGGCTTACCAACGACGAAAAGGGCGATGATGAAAATCTTGGTTCATACGGACAATCATATCCAAGGCGACGAAATCTTGACCGAGCATGTGCAGGAGGCGGTGGAGCACTCTTTAGGAAGATACGACGATCGGATCACTCGCGTCGAAGTCTTTTTGGCCGATGAAAATAGTCGTGAAAAATTCGGCGAACAAGACAAACGGTGCGTCATCGAAGCTCGTCTCCGCGGATTGAAGCCGATTTCCGTGCGACATCACGAAGCAACCGTGCGCGAGTCTTTCAACGGCGCGGCGGAGAAAATGCTGCACTTGGTGGAAAAAACGCTCGGCAAATTGGATCACCGTCATGATCCGATCGTTTCGCCGGAAGTTTAAAGCTGCCACGGTGATCGCTTCGCCCGCCGCCTGCGAGGGATCCTCGCAGGACGCCGGGCACCTGTATCCCCGTTTTCAGGACGAAACCGTGCCGCTGCCGTGACGACGACCGGGATTGACGAACGCGAATGATGGATGCGGTACAATCTGGACAGACCGATTCATCGTGTCCGGTCCTGGTCCGCGTGCCCGGTCCTGGTTCCGTGCTCCCACCTGTTTTGTCGAAGTCTACCTCCTATGCAACAGCGATCCCGCTTCCTTCGCACGTCGCTGGTGATCTTGTCCCTGATGGCGTCGACTTGCGGGGTCGCGGGCGGCGGCGGCCGAGTCTTTGCGGCCGATCTGGACACCGCGGAATTGCTTTTTCGCAGCGGCGACTTGGACGATGCCACAAGGATCGCACAAGAAGAAGTCGACAACGGCATTTGGAACGAGCGATGGTCAAGGCTGTTGATCCGCTGCCAGTTGGCGCAGGGGCAATACCAAGACGCCGTCGCGACGTACGAAGCCGCCATCAAACGGTATTCCAGCAGCCTCGTGCTGCGGCGGTTGGGCATCGAAGCCTATCGGTACACGGGCCGCCAGGATCAAGCCAAGCAGGCCAACGCCCAGTTCCTTGACGTGCTCCGCCGGTCGTCGCGTTACGCCAGCCGTGACAACGTTCTGGCCGCCGGACGATACTTCGCCGATCGCGGCGAGGACGCACGTCAGATCCTGCAACAGTTTTACGACCGCGTCAAAGAAGCCGACCCGGATCACCTGGAAACCTACATCGCGACAGCCGAACTGGCGATCTCCAAAGGCGATTTCAAGGTCGCCGGCGACACCCTCCGGCAAGCCGTGGCGATCGATCCGACGGACCCGCGTGTCTTTTATTTACAAGCCAGGGCGTTCGCGCCGTCGGACAGTCGTGTCGCGACCGAAGCGATCAACATGGCGCTGACACTGAATCCGAACCACGTCGACAGTTTATTGCTGCAAGCCGAAAACGCGATCGACGGCGAACAAATGGAGATCGCCGAAGAATTGATTTCCCGGGTCTTGGAAGTCAACTTGTACGAACCCCGGGCCTGGGCGTTGCACGCGGTGATCGCGCATGTCGCGGGACGTTTCGACGTCGAAAACCTGATGCGATCTTTCGCCTTGTCGTCTTGGCCACAGAACCCCGAAGTCGATCATCTGATCGGTCGCAAGCTGTCCGATAAATATCGCTTCGCCGAGGGCAGCGAGTACCAACGCAAGGCTCTGGCTTTCGATCCGCAGTACACGCCGGCGCAGTTTCAGTTGGCCCAGGACTTGTTGCGATTGGGGTTCGACGACGTCGGCTGGGCGTTGGCCGAGCAAGTCAACGAGAAAGATCCGTACAACGTCACCGCGTTCAATTTGGTCAGCCTTTACGATTCGATCAAAGGATTCGAGACACTCAGCGTCGGCGACATCAATGTGCGGATGGAATCGAAGGAAGCGTCGATCTATGGCGATGAAGTCTTGGAGCTTTTGTCGCAGGCCCGTCAGGTCCTGTGCGAAAAATACTCGATCGAGCCCGACGGGCCGATCATCGTGGAGATCTTTCCCGAGCAGAGCGATTTTGCGATCCGCACGTTCGGACTGCCCGGAGGTGCCGGCTTTTTGGGGGTTTGCTTCGGACGCGTGATCACGGCCAACAGCCCCGCGTCGCAGGGTGCGAACCCGTCGAATTGGCAAAGCGTTTTGTGGCACGAGTTTTGTCACGTCGTGACGCTTTCGAAAACCAAGAACCGGATGCCGCGTTGGTTAAGTGAAGGCATCAGCGTTTACGAAGAACGGCAACGCGATGCGTCGTGGTCCGAAAAAATGACGCCGACTTACAAGCTGATGATTTTGGGCGACGACCTTTCGCCGATCAGCAGGCTGAGCGCCGCGTTCTTGAAACCCAAGTCGCCGGTTCACTTGCAGTTCGCGTACTACGAATCGTCGTTGGCGGTCGAATATTTGATCGACCGACACGGCCTGGACAAGCTGAAATTGATTCTGGACGACTTGGCCGAGGGCGTCGCCATCAATGACGCGTTGATCAATCACGTCGGGTCGATCCAGCGTTTGGACGAAGGTTTCATCAAGTACGCACGCGAGAAAGCGGAACAGTTCGGCGACGGAGTCGATTGGAACGCGGAAGGTCCCGATGCCGACGCGTCACCGGCGGACACGGCGGCCTGGCTGGCCGCCCATCCTCGCGACTATCGAACGCTTCGCTCGGCCGCGGAGCGTTTGGCGTCGGAAGAGAAATATGACGAGGCGATCGAAGCCTTCGAAGAACTTCGCGCTGCCGGAGTCGTCGGCGGCGGTCGCGGCGGCGTGCTGGACAATTTGGCGACACTCTACGCCAAGGTGGGGAACGAAACCAAAGAACGCGAAATGCTGGAAATGCAGATCGGCATGGCCCCCGATTTGTGGCGTGCCCATCAGCGTCTGGCCGAGTTTGCCGAGTCCGAACAAGACTGGGACGCGGTCGATCGACACGCCGACGCGATTCTTGCGATCAACCCGTTGATGCGAATCGGCCACGAATTGAAGGGCGCGGCGGCCGAACGCCGGCAGCGTCCCGAGGACGTGATCGCACCGTTGCAGGCGCTGTTGGAATTGGATCCGATCGACCCGGCCGGGCTGCACTACCGTTTGGCGGTCGCCTGGGAAAATCTCGAAAAACGAGACGAAGCCAAACGAGCGGTGTTAAAGGCCTTGGTCGACGCACCGCGTTATCAGGACGCTTTGGAATTGTTGTTGCGGGTCAGCGGGGAAAAATCGTGAATCGAATACGAACGGGAATGACCCGGCGGCGATGGATCGTCGCGCTTTCGCTGTTGATGGCCGGCGTCAGCGTCGGCGTTTTTGCACAACGGGGGCGTTACGGCGGTTACGGATGGCGGGGCCGAAGTGGCGACTGGCAAGACCGCGGGCGCGGCGGCGTACCGGACTGGGAAGTCGACCAAAGCTTCCCCGGTGACCTGTTCACGTTTGCCCGGGTACGCTATGAGTCGCGTGGCGGATGGGGCAGCAAGTGGGCCACCGATTATCGCGACAGCGACCTGAATTTCTCGCTGCGTTTGCATCAATTGACGTCGTTAAAAGTCAATCCCGAACCGGTCGTCTTGGAACTGACCGACGAACGATTGTTCGATTATCCCTTTCTTTACATGATCGAACCGGGGGCCCTGTATTTCCGTGAGGAAGAAGTCAAAGCTTTGCGAAAATACTGTCTCAACGGTGGTTTCATGATGGTCGACGATTTCTGGGGCGAACAGGAATATCGAAACTTGGCGGATCAGCTGAAACGGGTTTTTCCCGATCGGACGCCGACCGAGGTTCCCTTGGAACATGAAATTTTTCACAACGTTTACGACTTGAAAGAAAAGCCCCAAGTCCCCGCGATCGGCCAAGCCCGACGTCGGTCCGACGGGACGATCGAAACTTGGGAGCGATCTTGGAATGACGACACCCGCACGCCGCATTACAAAGCGATCTATGATGATGCGGGTCGCATCATGATTTTCATCTGTCACAACACGGATCTCGGTGACGGTTGGGAGCGCGAAGGTGAAGACCCGTGGTATTTCGAAGAGTTTTCCGTCAAGAAGGCGTACCCGCTCGGCATCAATATCGTGACCTACGCGATGACCCATTGAAAGTATGACCGGTCATCTGTCTCCCGTCGTCCGTCACCTTCAACCTGTAACCTTTTCCCCCCATTCATCATGCTCACCGTCGAAGAAGAAGGCCGGATCGTCGAACAACTTCGCGAAGGTCGTACCCGCATCGAAGCGGAGTTATCCAAAACGATCGTCGGACAAAAAGAAGTCATCGAACAACTTCTCATCTGTCTGGTTGCTGGCGGGCATTGTCTGATCACCGGCGCGCCGGGGTTGGCCAAGACCTTGTTGGTGCGGAGCGTCGCGCAAGTCTTTCACTTGAATTTTCAACGCATCCAGTTCACTCCCGACTTGATGCCCGCGGACATCACCGGCACGGAGATTTTGGAAGACACGCATGACGGTCATCGGAAGATGCAATTCATCAAGGGCCCGATCTTTGCCAACGTCATCCTTGCCGACGAGATCAACCGGACGCCGCCCAAAACCCAGGCTGCGTTGTTGGAAGCCATGCAAGAGCACCAGGTGACCGCCGGCGGCCAGAAATTCACGTTGGAAGAACCGTTCTTTGTTCTGGCGACCCAAAACCCGATCGAAATGGAGGGCACGTACCCGCTGCCCGAAGCCCAGTTGGACCGATTCATGTTCAACGTTTTGATCGATTATTTGCCCGCCGAAGACGAGTTGGCGGTCGTGCTGCAAACCACCGCGGCGAAACCGGACCCCATCGAAGCTTTGTTCACCGGACAGGACGTGATCAATTTTCACGAAGCGGTTCGCAGCGTCCCGATCGCCGATGAAGTCGGCCGTTTGGCGGTCAAACTGGTCGCCGCCAGCCGTCCGGGCCGGGACGGAACACCGGACTTCGTCAACCAGTACGTCAGTTGGGGTGCGGGGTTGAGGGCGGCCCAGACATTGGTGCTCGGCGGCAAGGCTCGGGCGTTACTCCGTGGCAACGCCCACGTCAGTTACGACGACATCAAGGCTCTGGCCATGCCCACGTTACGCCACCGCGTCTTGTTGAGCTACAAAGCCGAAGCCGAAGGGTTGAGCGTCGAGAATGTGATCCAGCGATTGATCGACGAAGTGGGATAAGGAACACCGGCTACGCGATTCGTTTGCCGTAGTACCACCATTCGACGGCAAGCAGGCCCAGCATTCCGATCAACAGCCAACGCCAGTACTCGCGACGTTTTTCGACGCCGCCGGTCACGCCTTGGACGGTTTCATAGCCCAATTCGACTTCCGGCGTGGTCGCGATTTCGCTTTCACGTCGATCGAACAAGTTGACGGCGAACAGGTCCAAGACGCGGTCTTTTTCGGCGATGGTGTAGTTGGACGGTTCCTCGGTATCGACGACTTCGATGATTCCCGAGCGCGACGGTTTCATCGTATCGGTTCGGCCGTTTTCTGTTTGGACGGTGACTTCATCGGTCGCATTTTCGAGTCTCAAGCGAACCGTTTCGCCGGGGCGATACGAGGGTGCCCCGGTCGCCTCGGCCGCACCGGCCAAGAACCGCAGCACGTTCAAGACGAACACCGGCCACGATCGCTCGGCGTACCAGTTGGTGTTGGCTTGCATGCCGCCGTCTTCGCCGGTACTGACGACTTCGAAACCGAGCACCAGGTCTTGATAGCCGTCGCGGGCGGAAATCGCCAGGACGGTTCCCCGGTCTCCTTCGACCAAGGCCGCGGTTCCGGCGGGGCCGTCGACGGATCTGCCTTCAAAAATCAACAAGGAAAACAGATCGACGTAGCGTAACAGCGGATGCGCCCGATCCACGTCGACCAAGACGACCGGGGCGGCTTCGCCGTCCCACGACCAACCCAGGGGCGGCAAGCGACCGATGAAAAAAGTGTTCGTCGGCGGCATGGTTTCGGGCGCGCAGCGGTCAAAAATGACCAAGTCGTCGACGCCGGCGAGCATTCGATTCGCGTAGTCGTCGGTATCCAGGAAGTCGGGCGAAACGATTTTCGTCAAGCAAATCTTGGACGCCTTCGGTGTGCTCAGTCCCAGTTCCAACGGTCGGTTTCCCGGTGTGACGACGAGCACCGACACGGTCTTGATCGGCGTCAAACCCGCGTAGGCGATGTTGTCGATGGCCAGATTGTCGTCTTCGTCGATGACCAACTTGATCGTGATCGCTTCGTCTTCACTGAAGGCGAACGACAGGCCTGATTGCTCGCCGGGTTCCAAGTCGACCGCTTCGGCGTCGACCAGTTCACCGGCAATCGACAGGGACACGGAAGACTTTGCGGGAGTGGTTCCCGCGTTGGCGATCGTCGCGAAGGCTTGGATTTGCGTCGGATCTTCGATGTTTCGCTGGGCGCTGAACGCGACCACGGCCAGATTGGTCACTTCGGCCGACCCGATGGCTTGATACTCGGGCATCAGGTTACCCAAATCGAATTCGGTGACCGCGTCAAAGCCTCCGTCGCTGTAGAGCATCAAAGTTGCGGGCATAGCGTCGGCCACTTGCACGTCGTTGACGTCGCCGAGTTCGCTGCTGCGACGCGGATTGGCCAGTCCGTCGGCGGCCCGCAAGGCTCCCTGAACGTCGGTCGGCCGATTGGTCGCACGCACGCGATCCAAAGCGGTTCTCAGACGTCCACGATCCGAAGTGAAAGACTGCAAGACCTCCGCGCGATCGCTGAACGTGATCAGCATCGCGGTGTCTTCGTCGGTCATCGCCTCGATGCGTTGACCGATTCGTTCTTTGGCGGTTTCCAGTCGTGACTGATCGTCGTCGCCGTCGGTCGCGTTCATGCTGGCCGACGTGTCCAACAGGAACACCACCCGGCCCTGGCCGGACGTTTCACCGCGCAGCCCCGGCCGGAACAAAGCCAATGCCGCCAAGCCGACGACCAGCAGCTGCAACAGCAACAACAGGCTGCGCCGCAACCGCTGGAGCAGACTGTTGACGTGAAGGTCCTCGATCGTCCGCATCCACAGGTAAGTGCTGGGGACCTCGACGGGTTCACGCCGCAGTTTCAGGAAATACAGCAGCACGATGCCGACGGGCACGGCCGCCAGCAGCCCCCACATCCATGGCGATGTGAGCGTCGGAATCCAATTCATCGCACGCCTCCACTCATCGCACGACGCCTCGTTCACGCAGGTACTTCGTCACCACCACGTCGACGGGGGTTTCGGTGCTGACGGGGATGTAAACGATCCCGCGTCGGCTGCAGAACGTCTTGATGTCCGCGACAAAGGACTTGACGGTCTCGTGGTAACGCCGCAAGACGTATTGATTGATGGTGATTTCGGTTTGGTCGTTGTCTTCGATATCGATCAGTCGTCGGTCGCCCCGCAGCGGCGGGTCGATTTCTTCGGGAGACAAGACGTGCATGAGGAACACGTCCATGCGGCGACCGATCAGCATTCGCAGGGCCGATTCGTAGCCGGCTTTGTCCATCAAATCACTGATCAGGACGCAGATGCCGGTGCCGGAATTGCGGATCGAAAAATCTTTGACGCCGTCGTGCAGGGAAACGTTGTGACCACTTTCGACGGAGTCCAAGTAGTCCAGCATTTTCCACAAGTTCGATCGACTGCGGAGCACCGGAGCGTGGCGGCCGGGCGGACCGAGTGCCGAAACGCAGACCCGATCGGCGCGACACAAACCGACATAACCGAGCGCCGCGGCCAACTGCTTGGCGACGTGCAGCTTCGTCGGCGTGCCGAAATTCATCGACTCGCTGGCATCGACCAACGTGAACAGGTGCAGGTCTTCTTCCTCTTGGTACAGCTTCAAAAACAGCTGATCCAAACGCGCGTACAGATTCCAATCGATCAATCGCAAGTCGTCGCCGGCGACGTAATTGCGAAAGTCGGCGAACTCCACGCTTTGTCCCTTTCGTCGACTGCGTCGTTCGCCCTTCATTCGTCCGCGGAACACTTTGCGGGAAACCAGTTCCAAGCGTTCCAGCCGTGCCAACAGCTCGGGCGACAACAGTGCGTCGGGGCCGGTCGTGACGCGGCTTCGTGATACGGTGCTACTCAATCGTAAAGTTCCATCGCCGCGTGCATGGGAAAGGTGTCGGCGTACTGTCGAAACCGCGTCACCTGTCCGTCGTGAACGTCAAAAACGTGCGCAAAGACGGCTTCCATCGGTTTGCCGGTGATGCTGTGGATGCCGCTGTAAGTGCCCAAGATCACGACATGGTCCTCCGCGTCGATGATTTCGTCCATCGCGGCGGAAAAAGAATTCCATTCGGTGTGCAGGCCGTGCAGAACCTTGTCGATCACCGCATCGCGACCGACATGAGTGGCACCCTCGGGGAATCCCCTGCACTGGATCCACTGGACGTTTTCCGCCAGCAGGCTGCGAGCCGCGTCGGTGTCTTGGTTGGCGAAGCTGGCGTAGACTTTTTTGACGACTTCTAGTCCTTCGCTCATGGTGAATCTTTCGACAATTTTTGGACGTGCGAGACGGGGATCACCCGGCAATATAGTGAATGAGGCCGTGCGGTGGTGGCGACGGCCCGCCGGGACAACTTCGCGGTGACGGCAGATGACGGGGCGTCACGGTAAGCTGGTGGACGATCGCGGCGGCAAAGACCCGCTCGCTCGACTCGCTGTGACACTTTGACGGATTCCTTCTGATGATTGATTTGACGCCGAAACGAACTTGCAGCCCGACCGTTTGTCGAAGGCCGGGCGAATGGAACACGTCGGTCCTGCGTCGACTCGGACGGTGCGGAATCTTGACCGCGACCGTTGCGGTTGCCTTGTCGGCGATACCGTCGAAAATGCTGGATGCGGCTGATCAAATGTCGACTTCGGTCGGGACGGCAAAGCGTGACATCACGCCGGAGTCGCCTGTTCGGCTGAGCGGCTACGCGGCGCGAAAGACGCCTTTTACGGCCGTGCGAGATCCGATTTTTGTGCGGACGATGGCGATCGGCGACGACGAGCAGTTGTGCGTGATGGTTTCGATCGAGAGCCTGTCGGTCTCGGCCGAGCAGACCAAACGCATCGCCGCGGAAGTCCAGCGCCGGCACGGGATCGATCGCGCCCGGCTGGTCGTTTGCAGCACCCACTCGCACGCGACGCCCCATCCCGCGGGAAGCTTCGAGAATCTGTTCCGTGATCCGATGACGCCTCGGGAAACCGAGGCGCTGGAACAGTGGACGCAACGGGTTCACGAACAAACGATCGCTTGCATCGACGCGGCGATCGGAAATCGTCGTCCGGCGAAGCTGACCATCGGCGACGGAAAAGCCGATTTCGCGGTCAACCGTCGCGTGCTCGACCGGGGCACCTGGACGGGATTCGGGATCACCGCCGACGGGCCGGTGGATCGACGTGTCCGCGTCTTCATGGCCCGCGATGCCGACGAAAAGCTGATCGGCGTCGCCTTTCAGTACGCTTGCCACTGCACGACCGTCGGTCCCGGTTTCAACGAGTTGACCGGCGATTGGGCCGGCGTCGCCGCGGCGGCGTTGGAAGCGAGACACGAATCGGCGATCTTTTTGCCGATCATCGGTTGCGGTGCCGACGCGAATCCCGAGCCTCGCGTGGATTACGAAGACATTTTGGCGCACGGACGGGCGATGACCGAAGCGGTCGCCACGGTGCTCGATCGCACCGCGGACTCCGGTGCAATCACCCGTTTGTCGGCGGCCCCTACCGCACGCTTCGGTTTCGCCGGCATCTCGTCCGAGCTGCCGACGAAGGAATCGCTGAAAGAACGGCTCGAAAATGACAACGTCACCGAACGACGTTGGGCAGAGAAAATGTTGGCGATCTGGGACCAGAAGGGCCGTTTGCCGGAATCCTATCCCGCACCGATTCACACGTGGTCGTTCGGGGATGACTTGTTGTGGGTTTTCCTGGGCGGTGAGGTCGTCGTGGATTATCAGATCCGAATCGAGTCCGAGCAGGACGCTTTTTCCCAGGTCTGGGTCGCCGCCTACGCGGACGATTGCTTCGCTTATGTGGCCAGCGAGCGGATGCGTGAGGAAGGCGGCTATGAGGTCGATTTTTCGATGTTCTACTACAGTCAGCCGGGACGCTGGCAAAGCGGGACCGAGGACTTGTTGGTGCGACGCGTCGACGAAATCCTGCGATCGGAACAGCCCGAGGAAGCGAAAAGCCCCGAGGATTCGCTGGGCCGAATCGAAGTGCCCGAGGGTTTCCGCGTGCAGTTGGTCGCCGCGGAGCCTTTGGTGCAAGATCCGATCAACATCGCTTTCGACGCGGACGGCAGCGTGTGGGTCGTCGAAATGGGCGACTATCCGCTCGGCAACGAAACCGGCGGCCGCGTCAAACACTTGTCCGACGATGACGGTGACGGCGTGATGGATCGCTCGGAAGTCTTTTTGGATCGGCTGGACTATCCGACCAGCGTGATGCCGTGGCGCGACGGCGTGCTGGTGTTGGCCGCGTCCGAATTGATCTGGGCCCAGGACGTCGACGGGGACGGCAAGGCTGACGAAACGGAGGTGTTGTTGTCCGGATTCGCCGAAAGCAATCCGCAACATCGGGCCAGCGGATTCGACTTCGGTTTGGACGGTTACGTGTATTTCGGTGTCGGTCAAGGCACACGGGAGATCACCAGCACGCGGGCGGGCGTCACCGTGGACGTCTCGCACGGCGACGTTCGCTTTGATCCCGACACCGGTGACGTCGAAAAGATCACCGGCGCGACCCAGTTCGTTCGCTCGCGTGATCGTTTCGGGCGGTGGTATGGCAATACCAACAGCGTTCCACTTTATCATTACCGAATCGACGACGTCGGGGTCGCCGCCAGAAACCGTGACGTTCCGGTGACGCGATTGATGTTGGATCCCGGTGTGGCTCCGCCCGTTTATCCCCGCAGTCGTGTCGTCGATCGCTTCAACGATCTGTTTGCGAAGCAACGGTTTACGAGTGCTTGCAGCAGCATCGTGCTTCGTGGCGATGGGATGGGCCCGGCGATGGTCGACGCGGCGTTGGTTTGCGAGCCGGTGCATAATTTGGTCGCCAGGTTCGCGGTGTCGGGCGACGGCGATTCGCTTCAGGCCCGGCGTTTCGACACGGACGTCCAAGCCCGACGAGATTGGTTGGTGTCACGGGACACCTGGTTCCGTCCGGTCCGCGTGGCCGAAGCACCCGACGGTTCGGTTTGGATCGTCGACATGTATCGCCGGGTGATCGAACACCCGCAGTGGATTCCCGACTCTTGGCAAAGCCAAATGGATCTTCGCGCCGGCCACGACAAAGGACGCCTGTATCGAATCGTTCGTGACGACGACCGCGACGGGGACGCGTCCGCCGTTTCGTCGTCCTCGGCCGGTCCGCCGGTCGATTTGACTGCCATGGATGACGCCGCGCTGGGGCGGGCGTTGGTCAGTTCCCACGGGACGCGTCGTGATTTGGCGATGCAGCAATTCCTGTGGCGCGGTGACCCGGGATCGCGACGTCTCATCACCGACCGGATGTCGACGGCAAAGGATCCCGCGACTCGATTGCAAGCGTTCGCCACGCTGGTGGCAGCGGGTTGGGCGACCCCGGACGACTACGAATTCATGCTGTCGCAGCCGGACGAAAGGGTCCGGGCGTGTGTGGTCCGTTGGGCCGGCCGACGGATGACCGGCGGAAATCTGTCGAATCCTTCGTTCACGTTCTCCGCGGGCGACTTCATCGACTTGGTCAAAATCGACTCACCGATCGTCGCGGCGGAAAGTCTGATCGCGATCGGCAACGCGGACTTGACGGACGACGAAATCGTCAAACTGGGCGCGACGATTCGGTTGATCTTGCGAGAACACTTCGATCAGCCCTCGGTCATCGAAGCGGTTTCGCTGATGAAAGGCCCCCAAGCGGCCCTCGCGCTTCGGTGCGTCTTGGACGGGGTCGATCGACAGGTCGACTTGTCGGGCAATCCGGAAGCGTGGAATCTCTTGGAAAGTTGCGTGACCGCGTTATGGAAATCGTGTTCGGCGGAAAGTCGACTGAATGTGTTGGAACAGAGAATAAAGTCGGGCGAAACCGATGGCGGATCGTCACAGTTGTTGTTGGCCATGGCGGCTTCGCGAACCGAGCCGGACGACGAAGCGATCGCCGGGGCGTTTTCGCGGGTCATTCACGCGGCCCGATCGGACCTGCGCAGCACCGATCAGCCGATCGAGGTGCGGATTCGGGCGGCCAAATTGTTGGGCAGTCCGCTGATCGCGGCGCCCGACCAGCTTTCCGATTTGCGATTCCTGTTGGACGTGAACCAACCCGGTGCGATCCGTCTTGCCGCTTTGTCCGCGGCCTACCGAATCGCCGACGACCGAACGGCGGACGTTTTGATCGAGGCTTGGCCGCACTTGTTGCCCGAGGAGCGTCGCACGGCCGAAGCCACGTTGATGCAGCGTGATGCCTGGACGAGGAAACTTGTCGAGTGTCTTCTGGACGGTTCGATCCACTTGACGGACTTGGATTCGGCGACACGACACCAGTTGATGAACTATCAAAACTACTGGGTGATGAAGCAAGTCGGCACGTTGATGACACGGCGCTCGCCGAGCGATCGACGCGGGCTGATCGATGACCACCTTTCTCAAATCGGCTCGTTCGACAAGATCGACGACGAAGCGATCCGAAGGGGGCATGCGTTGTACGAGAAAAACTGTGCCGTTTGTCACGAGTCCGTCGACGCGGCGCGACCGGCGATCGGACCGGCTTTGCAGAACCTGAAACACTGGACGCCCGAACAATGGGTGACCGCGATTTTGGATCCGGCCGCCAACATCGAGTCCAAGTATCGTCAATATCGTTTGCTGACCGACGACGGCCAGATTTTCGCCGGCGTGGTCATCGACCAGTCGGACGAAGCCGTCCGGGTCGGATTGAGCGACGGGAAACGCGTCGAAGTCTTGCGAAAGGAATTGGAATCGATCGAAGCGTCGGAGATTTCGATGATGCCCGAGGGCTTGCACGAGACGCTTTCGGCCGGGCAAATCGGCGAAATCATCTGCTTTTTGCGTAGCCGCTGAGCGCCGCACGGCTCGCCGAGGGGCGGCCCGGGGCCGAAGACTTGACGGCGCATCATGTCAGGCCGACTGGACGAAACCGATCGGCTAAAGCAAAGTGACCGATCGATCGTCTTGCTCTGTTTGTTTTTTTGGCATCCGCTCATGCAAATCTTCCTTGATCTTTCTGTTCGCTCCGTCGCCGCGTTTGGCCTGTCGATGGTTTGTTTCCTGGCAACGGATGTTCGAACCGCGAAGGCGCAAGCGGCCGACGGCTTTTCCATCATGACTTGGAACGTCGAGTGGTTTTACGATGAAAATAAAGGGGACAACTACAGCGACCTGTCCAAAAAACAAAGCGCGCCGAATCGTGCCGACTGGGATTGGAAACGCGATGCCGTCGCCGAGGGAATCGCCGGAGTGGCCCCGACCGTCGTCGCGTTGCAGGAAGTCGAAGGCCGACGCGTGTTGTGGTACCTGACCCGAGCACTCGAGCGAAATCATCAGCTGAACTATCGCGAGTACTGCATCCAAGGGACCGATCACTTCACCGAACAAGACGTCGGATTGCTGGTTCGCGACGACGCGGATGTCGTTTCGGTGACGCAGCTTCATCAGACGAAATCCATGATGGAAACGGATCAGTTCTATAATCTAAGCAAACACCTCCTGGCGACCGTGGAAGTCCGCGTCGGTAATTCCACCGAACAAGTCCACGTGCTGGTCGTCCACCTGCGTGCCCGCGCGGAAGTCGAGGACCTGCGCATCCGGCAAGCCCGATTGGCACATTTGTGGATGGCCGAACGCATCCGTCGCGGTGAGCATGTCATCGTCCTGGGCGACCTGAACACCGAAGAAGACGGCGTGACGACGCGTCCGGGAAGCGACGTCGCGGCGCTGTGCGGCTACGAGACCCGCACCACCGACGATGACCTGGTGGACTTGCACAGTCGCTTGCCGGCGAACCAACGTCGGACGCATCTTTTGCCCGGTAAGCAATTCGACCGGATTCTGGTCAGCCGATCTTTAGTCGAAGACACGCCGGGGGAACCGGATCTGGTGTTCGATTCCGTCGAAGTTCCCGCCCGCTTGAACATTCGCGGCGGACTGGATTCGCAACAAGAACACTGGGACAATTACTGGTCGATGGATAAGAACGAACGCGACGTGAGTGATCATTTGCCCGTGCTGGCGAAGTTCAAGGTGCAGTGAATCCCCGCGACGTTCTGCAAAAACATTTCGGTCACGCCGACTTTCGTGGCTGCCAAGGTGACGTCGTTGACCACGTCGTCGCCGGCCGTCACGCGATGGTGGTGATGCCGACCGGCATGGGCAAGTCGCTGTGTTATCAGATTCCCGCCCTCATGCTTGACCAAGCTCACGGCGATGTGACGATCGTGCTGTCCCCGCTGATCGCTTTGATGCAAGACCAAGTCGATGCGTTGAATCGAAAAGGCATCGACGCCACCTTCATCAATTCGTCCCTGGACCGCGCCACCCGCTTGTCGCGTCATCGAGCGGTGGCCGACGGTCGGCATCCGTTGCTGTACGTGACGCCGGAACGATTTCGCAAGCCGGAATTCCGCGAGTGCTTGGCGGCGCGGCGGGTTCGATTGCTGGCCGTCGACGAAGCGCACTGCGTCAGTCAGTGGGGCCACGATTTCCGCCCCGACTATTCCCGGTTGCAAGAAATTCGCACGCTGCTGGGCGATCCGACGACGATCGCCCTGACCGCGACGGCGACGGCGGAGTGTCGCGAAGACATTCTCGTTCAGCTCGGGATCGATGCAAAAGACGTTCGACTTTTCCACGAGGGCATCGACCGCCCGAATTTGAAGTTGGACGTGCTGACGGTTTTCGACGAAGCGGAGAAGCTGGAACGATTGCCCGTTTCGTTGAAAGATCCGAACCACGCGGGCGGCCGGGTGATTGTTTATTTCTCGTTGATCAAAACGCTGCTGCGGTTCAGCGAAGCGTTGACAGCCGAACGGATCGATCACGTGGCGTACCACGGCGATTTGCCACGAAACGTCCGGCGTCGTGTCCAAGACGATTTCATGAACGGCGATGCCGACGTCGTGCTGGCCACCCCGGCGTTCGGGATGGGAGTCGACAAAGACGACATCCGCATGGTCATTC
The DNA here is from genome assembly GCA_964453205.1 of uncultured Pirellulaceae bacterium. Lineage (GTDB taxonomy): Bacteria > Planctomycetota > Planctomycetia > Pirellulales > Pirellulaceae > Crateriforma. The sequence continues at coordinate 25,848 of CAYVRC010000031.1, forward strand.
ACGCCGAGACGCCCGGGTCGATCGAATCGTACTATCAAGAAATCGGTCGCGCCGGACGCGACGGCCGGCCCAGCCGATGTGTTTGGATGTATGACCAACACGACCTGATGACGCAAATGCAATTCATCGAGTGGTCGAACCCGGATGCGGAGTTTTACGGTCGGCTTTTCGATACGTTGCGTGACCAACGTGAACAATGCGAAGCGTTCGGGTTGGAGTGGCTGAACCAAAAACTGCAACGCGTCAGCCGACACGATCATCGTTTGGCCACGTCTCTGGCGATGCTGGACCGCCACGGCGTGATCGCCGGCCCGATGCCGCCGCAATGTTTTCGGCTGCGGGCCGATTCATTACCGGAACACTTTGTCGATGAAGAAAACTTGTCACGCAAAAAAAGACGCGATCAGCAGCGGCTGTACGAAATGGTCAAATTCGCCGCGACGCCGCCGCAAGATCGGCAAGCGTTTCTGAATCGATATTTCTTGGGGGAGCCTGGCGAAGCGGGGCGAAGCTGAGTCGAACGGAATACGCTCCACGCACGACACGCGGCATCGCCGAAGCACTCCCACGGCGTTCGGTGGATGGGTCAAGCATCGAACGTCGGCGGCAACTGGAAACTCTCGGCATCAAAGTCGGTTTCACCCAAGAATAGAAGCCCGGCGTTCGGACAAGCCGCCTGATCTTGCGCGTTCATGTTTTCCAGCGCGGTCGTGATGATCAGACAGACCTTGTTTTCGTGCCGCACCAAGGCGGGGCAGGTGTTCTGAGGCGATCCGGGTGTTTGCCACACCGTTTGCAGGTGCCGGGACGCCAAATCGTACAAACGTGTTTCGCCGTACTCGGCGGCTTTGGGCAAGAACATCGAAACGATCAGTTGTTGCCGATCAGGCGTCAAGATCGCGCCGTCGGGAACCGCGGGGTCGTCGCGCAAATCCAGCAAGATTTCCGGGTCGCCCAAGGTCGCGTTGTCGATGTCAAGCGGATAACTGACCACTCGCCGGGTCGGTGAATCGATGTCGATCAAGCGAAGGTCGCCGTCCGGTCCGCGACGAATGGCTTTGCCGTTGCTGCAAATCTGATCGTCGCGCAGCCGAATCAATCGACCGTCACGACCGCGATACAAATACAGGCCCGCTTTCTGGTTCGCGAACTCGAGATCTTTTGTGCCAAAGATCAAATTGTCGCCGTGGACCATCGCGTCGTTGATGATCGTGTTGTCGACGTCTTCATCGATGCCGCCGCACAGCTCCGTCCACTGCCGGGATTTCGGATCGTAGAAACCGATTGCCCGTTCGCAGCCCACGACGAAACGTTCGTCGCCGCTACACGGAAAAGCAAATCCCGGGCGACCGGGCAAATCGAAGGACCGGTTCACGTCGCTCTGGAAGTCGTACAAGTTCAGCGACCCGACCCGTGCGAGGGGGCCGTGTTGAATGCCGACCCAACTGAAACGCGAGTCCCCGATGGCGTAGGGACCTTCGGGCAGGAAACGCAATTCGCCGGTCGCGGGAACACCAAGCGGCTTGGCAATTCGAATGTCGGTCATGAAGATCGGTGATGGAATGGGGTGTGTTTCTTCAGGCGGGATCCAGCGAACAAAGTACCCCAACAAGCGACCCGAGTGGGATACCACCTCGCGGCGAATCCGTTCGACAGGGGCGGCCGGGTCGGACGTGTCCTGGGTCCTTGCCTGTCCGGATGCCCCATCGTGTATCATCGCGGACCAGAGACGGTCGTTTCGTTTTTTTTGCCCCGGAGCCTTATTTGTGATGACATCGAAAAATTCTTTCGCGCTGATCGTTTTGAGTTGCTCGGCTGCACTGTTTTGGGGCCGCGCGGCGTCGGCCGACGAAATCACACCGCGGAAGAACGTGCTGATGATCGCCGTCGATGATTTGCGGCCCGAGCTTGCTTGTTACGGTGCGACGCACATTCATTCGCCCAACATCGACCGTTTGGCCGCCCAGGGGATGCGTTTCAATCGGGCTTACTGCCAAGTCGCCGTTTGTGGGGCGTCTCGGGCCAGTTTGATGAGCGGGTGTCGGCCGGAAACGACGAACTGTTGGGATTACAAGACGCTGCTGCGAAGTCGGATGCCCGACGTGTTGACGATCCCGCAGCACTTCACCGCCTCGGGTTACGAAACGACGTTTCTGGGCAAGATTTATCACAGCGGGCGTGACGATGCGGAAAGTTGGTCCGTCCAGGCGGACGATTGGGCACCCAAAGACCCGGCGAAAGGAAAGGGTTGGGTCCACACGCCCGCCGAAAAACTCGTCGCTCATGAATCGATTCCGAATCTGAAGATGGGACCGTCGACCGAAAACGGAGGTGACGTCGCCGACGATGCTTACGCCGACGGGCACAACGCCGATCGTGCCGTGACGCTGATCGATCGCTTCGCCGAACAAGAAAAGCCGTTCTTTCTGGCCGTCGGTTTTCTCAAACCCCATTTGCCGTTCAATGCTCCCGGCAAATACTGGGACTTGTACGATCGCGATTCGATCCGTGTCCCGTCGCGCCAAGACGTGATCGACAGCGTCCCGTACGCCCGGTCGACGTGGGGTGAGCTGAAAAACTATCCGGACATTCCGCGCCGGGTCGATTACTTGGACGAGGCGAAGTCGAAAGAACTGATCCACGGCTATTACGCCGCGGTCAGCTACACGGATGCTCAGGTCGGAAAGCTACTCGATGCGCTGGAGACGAACGGGTTGCGTGAAAACACGATCGTGGTGCTGTGGGGCGATCACGGTTGGTACGTCGGCGACTTTGGCGACTGGTGCAAACACACGAATTACGAAGTGGCCACACACGTTCCTTTGATCATTTCGGATCTGGACATGGAGGGCGGACGCGCCAGCGATTCGCTGGCAGAATTCGTCGACGTCTTTCCGACGCTGTGCGAATTGACGGGAATCGAGGTGCCGCCCCACTGCCAAGGAAAAAGCCTGACGCCGGTGCTGGATGATCCGTCCGCGGAGATCAAAGCGGCGGCGTTCAGTCAATACTATCGCACCAAACCTGGGGTCGGTCGGGTCTTGGGTACCAGCGTTCGCACCGATCGTTTTCGCTACACCGAATGGCGCGACGACAGCACCGGGAATTTGGAAGACATCGAACTGATCGATTTTCAAACCGACCCCGGGGCCACGCGAAACGTCGCGGCGGAACCGAAGTACGCTGAGTTTCTTCCGGCCTTGCGTGAATGGTGCGCCCGGTCCAAAACGGGCGTTTAAAACTTCCTTCACTCGTTCTTATTCAACGGCATCATGGAATCATTGAAAGACAAAATCGTTGCGGTCACCGGTGGCGGCACGGGAATCGGTGCGGGGATCGCCACGGCCTTGGCTAAGGCGGGTTGCCGTGTGACGATCGGCGGGCGGCGTTTGGAAAAATTGCAAGCCGCCGCGGCGATGATCGATTCGCCACACCCCGTGCGATGTCACGTGATCGACGTCGCCGAAGCCGACAGCATCGAAGCTTTTTTCGACGACGTGACCGGCAACGTCGGTGACGTCGACATTCTGGTCAACAGTGCCGGCGTGAACATTCAAAACCGCACGATGGATGCGATGCTGCCGGAGGATTGGGAACGAGTCCTGCGGATCAACGCGACCGGCGCTTATCGCTGCATGAACCGTGTTTTGCCGGCGATGCGAAGTCGCCGAGACGGTTTGATCGTCAACATCAGTTCGGTGGCCGGCAAACGCGCGATCAGTTTGGGCGGCGTCGTCTACTGTGCCAGCAAGTTCGCGATGACGGCATTGGGGACCGCCGTTTCGAACGAAGTCCGCGACGAAGGCGTCCGGGTGACCAACGTCTATCCGGGGGAAGTGAACACGCCGATCCTGGACAATCGGCCGGTCCCGGTCAGCGACGAACACAAAGCCGCGATCTTGCAGCCCGACGACATCGCATCGGTGGTGTTATCGATCTGCGCGTTGCCGCCTCGGGCCAACGTGCCCGAAATCGTGATCAAGCCGACCACGCAAGAATGGGTTTAGTGGCTTTGCTGGGCGGCGAACTTGAGACTTCGTAGCAACAGCATCTCCGCGTCCGCATCTTGGATGTTCGTGGCGACTTCCAAGTTGCTGGTCCATTCCGGGCGCATCCGCATGTCAAAGACGGTCATGCCGGTGGTCAATTCGCCTTTCGTTTCCACGTTGCCGGCCATCGGTTCCCAAGTGAACAGCTCGGGTTCCATGACGGCCAGGAACGTCGTCGGGTCGTACAGCGGGATCATCTCGCGGCCCAACCGGTTGTGAGCCATGCGAAAGGCGAACTGTAAAACGTGATGCAGGAATTTTCCGACGCGGCTTTCGCGGCTCGGGATGCGTTCGAGCAGTTCGACGCCGAAGGTAAAGTTCGCCGTCACGTCAAGCGGGACGAGGCTTTTCGTGGTCGCCGAGGCGAACACTTGCTGAGCCGCCGGCGGATCGAAAAACATGTTGAATTCCGACGTCACCGAAGCGTTGCCGGGGCTGCTGATCGAACCGCCGCTGATGATGATCTTGTCGACCAGCGGGGCCAGCGCCGGGTCGTGGCGAAACAGCCGCGCGATGTTGGTCAGCGGCCCCAAACACACCAGCGTGACTTCGTTCTTGTGTCGGCGGATCGCGTCGGCCATGACGCGATGGCTTTCGGGCAGATGTTGGCGATTGGAGCCCTGCAAGTTCAACCCGCCCAATCCGTCCGGGCCGTGCAAGAAAGCGTTGTCGAACACCGGCGCGTCGGTCGGCGGGCTGGCTTTTCCGACGCGGGGATACCGTGGCGGGTCCAGCGTTTCGATCAATGCCGTGACGTTGTTGGTCGCTTGTTCGGCGGCGACGGTTCCCGCCGTTGCCGTCACCGCCAAGACTTCGAATCGAGGGTCGAACAACGCCATGCACAATGCGATCGCGTCGTCGATACCCGGGTCGCAGTCAATGATGATCTTTTTCGTCATGCGTGAAGTCTAACGGCATTGGAATTTGCTGGCGATAACCGGTCGGTGTTCCGCCGACGGTATGCACCGAACCGTGACGATGGACGGCGGAGAGGATTCATCGGTAGGTTTGAACGACGTTTCCGTCGGCGTCGAACGCGATCACCGCGTCGGCCGGCGGATCGGCGACCCAGATCACGCCGGTGCCCCGGGCGATGCCGGTCGGACCTTGCAAGGCTTCGTCGCCGATCAGCTTCGTCAGCCGGCCGGAATCGTCGACGCGATGAACCGTACCGGCGTAAGTGTCCGAGACGACCAAGCCGCCGTCGTCACGCGTCATCCCGCCGGGAAACCGCAGCGGTCGCTGGTCGAGCAAAACGGTGACGTTCGGAGGGTCGTCCACGATCGTCTGAGGGCCGTCGGCCGCTGGCTGCGAAACGTCGATCAGCCGAATCGCTTCGTCGTCGGGCGTCAGCACGGCCAACGTCTGGTCGTCCAGAAAGCTCAGCCCGCGACCGTTCACGCGGGCAACCCACTGCGGCGGGCCGCCGTCGATCGGCAGCTTGACGACGGCCCTCTTTTCGGCGTCCGCGACGTAGACGAATCGAGCGTCGGGCGAAACTGCGATCGCCATCGGCACCCCGATGCGGCCGCCGGAAAGCGGTTTCGGCTCCGCGTCCTTGGCGGTCACGTGGTACACCTCCCGGGTCGCCGAGTCGCCGACCAGGACGCCGCCGCCGGGATGAATCGCGACGCAGCGGGGACGATTGAGCGGCCGGCGAAACGTTTCCGAACCGCGGACGAAGACCTGTTTGTCCCGCGCGGTCACTTGCCAAACGCCGGGAAGTTCCAGATCGACGACAAACAGCGTGTCACCGCCGAAGTCTTTCGCGTCGCCCGTGTCGACCGCGACGGCGATCGGGTAGACGAAGGCGTTTGGCTCGGCGGCGGCGAAATCGCAGGCAGAAAACGCCCCGAAAGCCGAATGTAAAAATGTAACGATTAGGCAGATTTTTCTCATTAAGTCGATTCTGCGGAGCCGATGGAAGTAGGGAACGTCGTTTCGTCGGTTCGCGCCGGCCTTCGGCTTGACGGGCCGCGGCGCCCGGCTGCCACGACAAACACCACGCCCCCAACCAACGCACTTCATAAAGCTGTCGCCATGATAACGCTTGGCCGATCTCCGCAGGATCCCGCACCGCTTTGTCTTCGCCGCCCGTTGCCTCCGCGTCCCGGGCCGGCACGAATTTTGTCGTCGCGTTTGTCGCGTCACCCGCGTCTGTCGCGTCTGTCGGGGACCGGTCGCGTGTTGGCGTTGATGGTCGGCTTGGCGACCGGGATGGGCATCGCCCAACCGATGCGTCTGAGCGGTCAAACGCCCGCCAACGGGTTGAGACAAACGAGTGGTCCCGCCGCGTCGGGTCAGATCCGTTTGGACCACGCGAGGCCGTCGCGGGCAAGAGTCTCCGTTTCGCCCAAGCGTCCGACGCCGACCGGCGAATCGTTGGTCAAGCTGGCCGCGCACGGCAAAGTCATCGCCGACCCGCCGCCCGCGCCGCTCGGCGGGACTTTGGTTCCCAGGCCGACGCGACGTCCCGGGCAAGAGGTCCGGCAGGTCGGTTTTCTGGAAGACGTCGCCGGTTGCGGTCCGGCCTGTGACTGTGGCGGTCCGGCTTGCGGGATGGAAGCCGTCGTGGTGGACCCGGCCTGTGGCATGGAGACGGTTTATGGCGAACCGAGTTGCGGCTGGGAAACCGGGACGGGGCCGGCCTGCGGCATCGAAGCGTGTCCGGGCTGCGACGGCTACGGCGGCGGCGTCCTTTACGACGGCGGCTGCAGCGGACTGGCGACCTGCGGATGCGACGCTTGTGGTCCGCGAAGCGTGCCGGTGTTCCTGCCCATCTTGCGAATCAACTGGAGTCGTTTCCAGTTCTTCGGCGGCGTGCAGGCCTTCACCGGTCCGATGAATTTCGTCGACGCGGCCGGCGGCAACGGCACGGTCCGCAACGGATCGGCCAGCTTCGGTTTCTACGAAGGCTTCAACGAAGGCCGATCGCTGCGTCGCTGGCTGGGCACCGACCTGTCGGCACAGTTCGGCGTGCGGGCGACCCAATCGAACATTCACGGCGCCGAGATGACGAACCAGCACCGCAGCCAAGTCTTTGTGACCGGTGGCCTGTTCCGGCGTGTCGATTACGGATTGCAGTACGGGGCGGTCCTGGACTACCTGAGCGACGATTGGTATTTCCACGGCGACCTGGCGCAGATCCGCGGCGAAGTCAGCTGGAAGACCGGCGGGTGTCACGAATTCGGCGTCCGCTACATGGGGGCGATCAACGACGACCGATCGGCGTTCCGGGTGCGTCATGACACCGGGGGTTTGGTCGACGGCGACGTCGCTTTCGAAGCCGCCGATCAGTACCGATTTTTCTATCGCCGGATGTTGGCCGGGGCGGGGGACGCGACCGCGTTTCTGGGCGGCGTGGACGACGGCAACGTGCTGATGGGCGGCGTCCTGAATCTGCCGCTGCGGAGCAAGTTGATGCTCTCGACCTCGGCGACTTATTTGGTCGGGTCCGGCCCGGACCTGGAGGATCACCGGACGGACGCTTGGAACATTTCGGTGGGCTTCGTGTATCGCCCCGGCGGCCCGACCGGATGCGGTCGCTACTGCCGACCGATGTTCGACGTGGCCGACAACGGCAGCTTCCTGGTCCGCAAACGCTAGCCGCACACGCCCGCGAAAATTTATCGCGTTTCTTCGCTTGACCCTTCGGGTGGACACTTGGGCGATGAACCAAAATGGCGTGCCTGTTTTTTCAGCAAGTGCTGTTCACCACGCTTTTGGGTGGTTGCCTGGTGATCGAGCAGGGTCGGCGAAACGGCCTTAAGTCGTTTTGACAGCAAAACTTCGGGGATACGGTTTGTGCGGGGCGAAGCATAGCGGCAAAAGATCTCCCGCCGCGTGCACTGGCCGAATCCGATTGTGATCGAGCCCGGGCAGGCAAGACCGCAGTCCCAGGAAAGTTCGCCACGATGGTTTTTCAATCGCACCACAGCCCCGCCCATTCCGGTAGCCCCGCCCATTCCGGTAGCGCAGCCGGGTCCGGTAGCCCCGCCGGGTCGAGCAGCGGAAGCCGATCCGGCGACCCGCCCGCCCATCCGGCCCGCTTGGACTTGGGGCCGGTGGATCTGGACCTGCCCGTCGAGGAGCGTGCCGGCGAGGCCTTGCGGGTCGCGACGGAAGCTTTCTCCAAGACGGGCAGCTGGGTCGCCTTTTACCGCGAGATGCTCGGGGAGGACGGTGTCTGCCGGAAGCTGTTCCCGCACCCCGACCAGATGCGTTATTTCGAGACCAGCGGGGCCTTTGTCGAGATCCAGGAAATGATCGCGGCCCTCCGCAGTCAGGACGATTCCAAGGGCGACGCGATCGAGCCGGAGCGGATGATCACGATTCGGATCCCCAAGAGTCTGCACGACGCCTTGCGGATCGAAGCAAAGGCTCAAAATCTCAGCATCAATAAGCTGTGCATCACCAAAATGCTGCAGCGGGTCGACGCCAGGCATGTGCCGCTGCAGCGGGGCCGCATTCGAGGCCGACGTCCCGGGCCCCAGGAATCGGCTGCCAGCCGCAAGGCCTCCGATGACGGCCGGGGCGATCAGGCCGGCATCGAAATGAAGCGGATCGAGAAATCCGCCGTCCCGACCGGGCGTCGCCGGCGTTCGGATCCCAGCTCGGGCGACTGGTCCCAGGCTTGATCACTCCGCCCCGGGAATCGGCGTGGGATCCCGGTCGGAATCGCCTGATTGCTTGCTATTGAAGTATAATCAGTCTCCACGCCTGCCTCCTTCCCTCCCTCCCACCTGCCATTCCCGCCCATGTCCATGCTGCTAGCTAGCAGAAAGACGGCGTTCCTGATTTGTCGGATCGCCGGACTTTCGTTGTGTTGTTTGTCTTTTGCTTGGTCACAGTCGCCGGCCGACCCGCCTTCGGCGTCCGACCGTCCGGCCGATGAGGCTGTCTCGGTGGCCACGGACGAGACCGACGCATCGGCCGAGACCGGCGCATCCGCTGAGACCGACGAGTTCCCGGAGACCGATGCGTCCGGCCGGTTGCGGTTCTCTTTCGACCGCGTCCCGTGGCGCGAGGTGATCCGCTGGATCGCCGAGGAAGCCGACTTGGCGCTGCAGTTCGACGACTTGCCCCAGGGCAGTTTCACCTACAGCGACCCGAATTCGTTCGACCACACCGAAGCGATCGACCGCATCAATCTTTTTTTGCTGCCACAGGGTTACACGTTGGTCCGCAGCGGTCGGCTGCTGTCGGTGATCAACTTGGCCAATCCCCGGAGTCTTCAACAGCTCGACGCTTTGGCTCCGCTGGTCACCGCGGCCGAACTGGACGGGCGAAAGGACCAAGACGTCGTCAAGTGTTTGTTCCCGCTCAACGAGTTGGAAGCCGGCGAAGCGATGGATGAATTGCAGCCGCTGAATCTGATGAAGGAGCCGGCGGTGTTTTCCAAGACGAATCAGTTGATGATCGTCGACACGGTGGCGAAACTGAAAAACGCCAAGATGATTCTGGACGCCTTTGAGCCGAACTCGTTGGCCAACGGAACGGTGATGAAAAGCTTCGCGCTGGAGAACGCCGAAGCCGAGGACATCTTGTCCGTCGCGCGGCCGCATTTGGGACTGGCCACCGGCGAAATGATCGGCATCGACGTCAGCTTGTCTGCCGACCCGCTGGGCAAGCACCTGTTCGTCACCGGCGTCGAGGACAAAGTGAAGCTGATCGAGGATCTGGTCAAAGCCTTGGACCGGCCCACCGCCGGCCGCTCGGCGACGGGCCAAAACAGCGAACTGCGGATGCACCCGGTCGCCGGCGGCAACGTCGAAACGGTTTACAATGTGCTGCAGACTTTGCTGGCCGGCGAATCCTTGCGACTGTCCATCGACGAAGCCTCCGAAAGTATCGTCGCGCTGACGACGCCGGATCTGCAAGACGAGATCGCGATGACGGTCGCACGGCTGCAATCCTCCGATGCCACTTTCGAGGTCATCCCGCTGAACTCCGTCGATCCGATTTTCGCGATCAGCTTGATCGAGGAGATGCTTGCGTTGGGTGAATTGAGTGATGAAGACGAGGAAGCTGAGACGCCACCCAAAATCGACGCCGATCCCGGCAACATGCGTCTGTTCGTCCGCGGCAAGCCCAAGCAGATCGAACAGATCAAACAGATCGTGGCCGGCCTGGACGCCAACGACCGTCGCGACACCAACGACATTCTGGTGCTGCCGATGAGCGGTCGCGGCGCGATGGATTCTTTGGAAACGGCCGCGAAGTTCTGGCGGAAAGCCAACCCGATCGTCTTGTTCCCCTCCGGACGCGCGGCGAAGTCCGCACCCGTCGAGCGTGCCATCGGCGACAGAGAACCGATCGACAGTGAGTATCTCCAAGAAACTCGAAACGACGTTCCCCGTGGCACCGACGTCTGGGACTCCGACGCCTGGGACTCGGGCGGCAAAGTTTCGGACGGGGATCTCGATGACGTCTTGGTCTCGACCGCGGCCGGCGATCGCGAAAGCCCACGATTCTTGACGGACAACTCGCGGAGCCAAGCACCGATGATCCGCTGCCAGATGACTTCGCGTGGATTGCTCGTCCAATCCGACGACCCGGCGGCGTTGTCCAGCTTCAAGTCGCATCTTCAAACCGTCATGGGCCCCGTGGACAAGCAGCCTTCACCGCCGACGATCTTTTACTTGTCTTATGCTAAAGCGAACGACGCGCTGCGGATGCTGGCCGAGTTGTTGGACGGCGGCGAAGCGGCTCGCGAAGGCGAAGCGGGAACGCTGGTCAACGGCTTCGTGTCCGGCGGGGGATCCTACTTGGGCAGTATCGTGATGTCCCGCGAGGGCACGATGACGATGATGGCCGGCACCATCACCGTCGTTGCCGATCCGCGGCTGAACCGGCTGATCGCCCAGGGCACGAGCAGCGACCTGGACATGATCGAAAACTATTTGAAGATCATCGACAAAGACAGCAGCCTCACGACAGACAAGACCTACGGGGTCGCCCGCGTCATCGAACTCGTTCACACCGAAGCCGAGGACGTGGCCACCGCCATTCGTGAAGCCTTCGCCGGACGCGTCGCCGAAGGGTCGCTGCAAGCCGCCGGTGCGGGCGGAAAGCCCGGTCAGTCCGCCGCTCAAACGGCCGCCTCTCGTTCCAGGGACGACGATGCGAGGAAGTCCTCCAAAGCGAACCCGAAGGCTGCCGGCGGCGGTGAGGACGTCTCGACCGAGCCGAAGATGACGGTCACGGTCCATCAACCGAGCAACTCGTTGATCGTCACCGCGCCGGATGAACTGTTCGTCCAAGTCGTGCAGTTGGCCGAGTCGATCGATCAACGCAGCGAACAGACCGTCGAGGTGATGACGCCCAGCAGTGCGGCGTTGCAGGCGATCATGCAACCCGGCTTCTTCGGCGGCACCGTCACCGGCGGCAGCAGTCGTTCCGGTTCCTCGAGCCGATCCTCTTCGTCTCGTTCGACCTCGTCGTCTCGTTCGAGCTCGTCGCGGTACGATTCGAGCAGCCGGGATCGGAGGTAATTCCCATGGCCGACCTGAAAACAAAACCCTCGCGGCGAATTGCCGGAGGAACCTTGATCGCGTTGGTGTTCGCCGCTGGGCTTGCCCCGGGCGTCGCCCACGGACAAGCCGGGCTGCGCGATGCGCTCGAAAGACTCGATCAAGCCGGCGACAACGATGGTCGCATCGATCCGGAAGAAATCACGCCGCTGGCACGACCCTATCTAGAAAAACTTTATCGACAGCGTCGATATTCGATGGACCGCGACGTCGACATCGACAAACTCCAGGAGGCTTCGCGGATCTATCACGCGTTCCAAAACGGTGTCGCGAATGAAAGCGTTCGGCCTGAAAAGGTGGCTCGCATCCGAGGGTTTGAACCGGACGACGACCAAGTCTTGGTCCCCGAATTCGGCTTGGGCAAGGTCAAATACCCGTACACGCAGGACGACTTGGACGAGGCCGACGATCAGCTGCGTCGTTACGACCGCGACCGTGACGGCTACATCAATCGATACGAAGCCCGGCGGGCCCGTTGGCGGAATGTCGACCCGTTCGAATCGGACGAAAACTCGGACGACCGGCTCAGCCGGCTGGAACTGGCCCAGCGTTACGCGCGACGACGTTTGTTGCGGGATGATTCCGGCGAATTGCTTCAACGCATTCGCCGCGTCGGCAACGGCATCGAGCCGGCCCGCCGGACCCGCAACAGCGGTCGCGGCGATTCGGGGTGGTGGCGGGGTAGCAGCCGGAATTGGTTGACCGCCAGCATCATGGGTCGCTTCGATGCCAATCGGAACGGCCGCTTGGAAGCCCAGGAAGTCACGGACATGAATTTGCCGGTGTCAGAAATCGACGCCGACCGCGACGGTGAACTGTCGCGCGAAGAACTGAATTTCTATCTCACGTCGCTGCAAGACGAAATCGGCGACGAAGCGGAAGGCCTGCCGGGCTGGTTTTACGAGCTCGACCAAGACGGCGACGGGCAGGTTTCGATGACAGAATTCGCGCAGGATTGGACGCCGGAAAAACTGAACGAGTTTTCTCTGCTCGATGGCAACCGAGACGGCCTGTTGACGTCCTGGGAAGTCGCCACGTCCAAAGCGATCGTCGGCGGCAGTTTCAGCAACGAAACCGCCGAGCCGCTACCGCCCAAACGGACGATCATCTCCGAAGTCGCGATCGAAGATAACGTTCTCATCGGCGATTTGAACGTTCAGCTTTCCGTCACGCACACGAACGTCGGCGACTTGGATGCTTTCTTGACCGGTCCCGACGGCCAGCGTGTCGAACTCTTCACGGAGATCGGCGGCTCGGGCAATCACTTCGAAGAAACGATCTTCGATGATGAGTCCGACAACCCGATCACCAAAGCTCGGCCACCTTACGAAGGCGTTTTCCAGACGGAAGAGAAAACGAGAAACCAGCCCGGTCTGGATCAGTTCAAAGGCACCAGTGCCCGTGGAATCTGGCAGCTCGTCGTCCGAGGAACGCGGAGCGAGCGCTTCGGAATGCTGCACCGATGGGCGCTGTTGATTCGCCCGCAAGAACAGTTGGTCGGCGACCTCGCCTCGGCTGCGGGCAACGAGGAGCCTGACGACGGTGACGCGGAATCAGACGATCTTGACGGCCCGGGGGATTCGCAGGACGACGGCCCGGTGCGGTAAGCGGTCACGCCCTTCGTGATACACTGACACCATCACGCTCCGCCTGACGGTTGCCCTTCCGGCGGTCGTCACGGCGGAGAGTGCCTGCTGTTCAACTGACCGTCTGACATCCGATGGAACCCGCCGCCATGAAAGCGTCGTCACTGCTTTGCCTCCCGTTCGTGATTCTGCTCGCCGCGTCGTGCCGGGGCGGCGATCGCCCCAACGTGGTGACGTTGTTGGCCGACGACCTGGGCTACCAAGACGTCGGATGTTACCAAGGGCCGGTCAGCACGCCAGCGATCGATTCCCTGGCCGCCGATGGAATTCGCTTTAGCGATTTCTATTCAGGCTGTGCGGTCTGTTCTCCGTCGCGAGCCGTGTTGATGACCGGTCGCCACCACATCCGCGCCGGCGTGTACAGTTGGATCAGTGACGCGAACCAACGCTCGCACTTGTTGCTCCGCGAGACCACGTTGGCTGAAGTTTTGAAGTCGGTCGGTTACGCGACGGCCCACGTCGGCAAATGGCACCTCGGATTGCCGACGGACCGGTACGACAAACCGACGCCGGATCGGCACGGATTCGATCACTGGTTCGCGACCTGGAACAACGCCAGCCCCAGCCACCGCAACCCGGACAACTTCATCCGCAACGGCAAGCCCGTCGGTCGGCTGGAAGGGTACTCGTGTCAACTGGTCGTCGACGAAGCCGTCGCTTGGCTGGACGCACGCCGGGACGTCGAGCAACCCTTCTTTTTGAACCTTTGGTTTCATGAACCTCATGCGCCGGTCGCGGCGCCGGACGAAATCACGACCCGGTATGGTGACATCGGCGACAAAGCGGCGATTTATTCCGGGACCATCGACAACACGGACTCAGCGATCGGCCGACTGCTTGAAAAGCTGGATCAGATGGGAGTGGCCGACGACACCTTGGTCATCTACGCGTCGGACAACGGCAGTTATCGTCGTGATCGCGTGGGCAACCTGCGAGGACAAAAAGGCGTCAACTGGGAAGGCGGCATTCGCGTACCCGGGATCTTCCGTTGGCCGACAAAAATCCCGCCGGGTCGGGTATCCGGCACGCCGGCCGGTCTGGTCGATGTCCTGCCGACCGTTTGTGGTCTTCTGGAGATCGATCCGCCGGAGGTGCATTTGGACGGAAGCGATCTGACGCCGATTCTGACCGATGACGCATCGGCCTTTGTTCGGCATCAGCCCCTGTTTTGGCACCTGCAAAAGTCGCGTCCGATCGTAGCGATGCGTGACGGGGATTTTTCGCTGGTCGCCTTTCCGAATTACGAACTGTCGACCAGCAACATGTTCGACGAAGCCTGGATCCCCGTGATTAAGAACGGCACGTACAAAGATTTCCAGCTCTACGACTTGAAGAACGACCCCGGTCAAACGACCGACTTGGCCGACCGACAACCCGATCGGCTGTCACGGATGAAAGAGCAATTGTTGAAAATCAATGCCAGCGTCATGTCCGACGGACAGGATTGGCATTTGGAATAAAGCGTGTTCGCCGCCCGCGCGATCACCAAAAAATGACCCGACACTCTTCCCTCCGACGCATTCTTTTTGTGAGACTCTTTTCGATGAAAAAATTGCTTTGTTTGGTCGCACTCGCAACCTTTGTGATCGGCGAAGGCGGATCGACCGAGACCCGTGCCGCGGACAAACCCAACGTCTTATTCATCGCCGTGGATGATTTGAATCACTGGGTCACCCATCTCGGCCGCAATCCGCAAGCGCAAACCCCCAACATCGATCGATTGGCCGCGATGGGGACGACGTTTCGGCATTCTTACTGTGCCGTGCCCGCGTGCGAGCCGTCACGGTGCGCGTTGATGGGCGGCAAGCGGCCCTGGACGTCGGGTTGTTACAAAAACGGTGACAAGTGGAAAGAATACCAGAGCCCCGGCGAAGGTTTGGCCGCGCAGTTTCTCAGTGCCGGCTATCACGTCGCCGGCGCCGGCAAGATCTATCACTCGATGCAGTATCACGAGTCGGAATGGAGTCAGTACATGTCCAAGGGGGACACGACGCTGAACGGTCCCGGTGTCGAAAAGATGGACGGCTACCACGACCCGATGTCCCACGATTTGAAAGACGAGGACTTGCTCGATTATCACGTCGTGGACTACTGCATCGACCAATTGAAAGCGGATCGCGAGGAACCGTTCTTCATCGCTTGCGGTTTGTACAAGCCGCACTTGCCGTTTGCGGTGCCACGAAAATACTACGAGCAGTTTCCTTTGGATTCGATTCAGTTGCCCCCCTATCAGCCCGGTGACCTGGACGACCTGCCGCCGGCCGGCGTGCGAATGGCCGGCCCGAGCGGCGACCACGCCAAGTTCCTCAAGTCCGGACGTTGGCAAGCGGCCATTCAGTCTTACCTGGCCACGTGCGCGTACACCGACATGAACATCGGTCGATTGCTGGATGCGTTGGACGCCAGCCCCAAGAAAGACAACACGATCGTCGTACTGTGGGGTGACCACGGTTGGTCGTTCGGCGAAAAGCAGCACTGGCGGAAGTTCGCCCTCTGGGAAGAACCGACCCGGATGCCACTGATCTGGGTCGCCCCCGGAACGACGACGCCGGGAACGGTCTGCGATCGAACCGTCGACTTGACGCACGTGTACCCGACGCTGTGCGATCTGGCCGGCATCCCGGTTCCCCGGCACTGCGAGGGCGTCAGCATCACGAAGCTGCTCCGCGATCCGAACGCCGCCTGGGACCGACCGGCGATCACGACACACGGATACGAGAATCACACCGTTCGAACCGAAGCCTGGCGATACATTCGCTATGCCGACGGTAGCGAAGAATTGTATGACGAGGTTTCGGATCCTTACGAATGGAACAACATCGCGGGCGATCCGAAAAACAAAGCCGTCAAGGCCGAGCTGTCCTCATGGTTGCCCGAGAACGCTGTGCGACCGAGCAAGTAGCCCGGGAGCGAATGACACGTCGTCCGCAAAAAGGTGTGGCCGCGTCTGCACTTGGCATCGCCGAATCAACAGGGGCCGGCTTTTCCCGCCGACTTTTTCTGCTTTTGCTTCCGCTCGTTCGCCCGCTTTCGTTCGGTCGTTCGGGACGCGAGCAGGACGGCTCTCCGGACGAATCCCACCAAGCCAGAACTGGACACGATCGTTCATCAACCCGAGGTAATCGCCCAGCTGTACTGGTTCAACGTGAACGGGAGTTAGGTCTGGTCGTTGCTATTCCAAAAGGG
>CAYVRC010000032.1:0-39022 GCA_964453205.1 uncultured Pirellulaceae bacterium
GCCGCGGCGTTGAAACCCTCCGGGTCGAACAACGCGCTGCTGTCGTGATTGCCCAGGACGCAGAAAGCGAAGTCTGCGACGATGTCCAGACATTCACACGGGTTCGGACCGTAGCCGACGACATCGCCCAAACAAACGATGCGGTCGACTTTCTCCGCCGCGACATCCGCCATGACAGATTCCAACGCGCTCAGATTGCCGTGGATGTCGCTGAGGATGGCGGTGCGGGTCAACGGAAACCTAGCGGGGGAACAAGTTGCGAAGACAGTTGGGGATGGTTCATCAAGTGACCGTTAGCAGCCGCACGGCGAGAGACCGCGCGAACGCGTCGGGGTCGTCTAGCGGCCGTGTTGCAGTCGATCGCCCAGGGCGTCGGACAGATCGGGAATGTCGTAAATCTTTCCAGCGGTTTTATCGATGTCGTATGCGACGCGACGAAATTCGATCGACATCGCGTCGGTGTCCAAAATCACGTAGCACGAACGGTTGTCATCGTCCCGGGGTTGGCCGACGCTGCCGACGTTGACCAAGACTTTGTCCGGTCCCAGCTTGTACGTGTGATCACATTCGTCGGGCGAAACGAATTCGCATTGGGTCGTGAACACCCCGGGCAAATGAGTGTGGCCCATGAAGCAATACTGTTGGACTTTGCCGAATAGGATTTCCATCTTTCGCTGATCGAAAACGTATTCGGGAAAAACATATTCGTTGGTCGGATCCCTTGGCGATCCGTGGACGAATTTAAATTCACCTTCGTCGGAAAGTCGCGGCAGCTCGCCCAAAAAATCCCAGCGTTTGTTGACCTGTGCCGGCGTCCCCGGGCCGTTGTCCAATTGGTCTCGGGTCCAATAAATCGCCTGCAAGGCCATCGGGTTGAAACCGTCCGGGTCGAACAAGGCGGCTTGGTCGTGATTGCCCAGGATCGTCAGTTTGGCGTGGCGGATCACCAAGTCCAGGCATTCGCAGGGGTTCGGGCCGTAGCCGATGATGTCGCCCAGGCAGTAGATTTCGTCGACGCCGACGGATTCGATATCGGCCAGGACGCCTTGCAGACCCTCCAAGTTGCCGTGAATATCGCTAATCAACGCTCGCTTCACGGATCATTTCCTGAGAATTTGGGTTGCGCCGGTTGGCTGCTTCACAACAGAGGTAGGCTTTGGAGGGTGGGCCGACGTAATTGTAACTCCAACCATTTTTTAACGGCAATCCCACAGTTGAACGCTCACCGACCCTTGAAACCTACCACGCCCGACGGATCGGATCACGCCCACTTGGCGATCGAAACGATCGGCAAGTCGGCTTCATTGGCGGTTCTGCGGGGAACAGAAGTTGTGCGGGCTGTCGTCGTCGGCGATGCCTCGGCCGGCGCGTCGGCCAGGCCGGCCGCCCGTTTGGCCGCCGACCTGGACACGACCCTGCGTTGGTGCGACGACGAGGGGATCGAATTGAGTTTCGTTTCGGTCGCCGTGGGTCCGGGATCTTTCACCGGTTTGCGGGTCGGCGTGACGACGGCCAAGGTGCTGGCCTTTGCAAAGGGTTGGCCGCTGGTCGCCGTGGACTCGCTGTCCGCGATGGCGTCGAGCTACTTTGCCGAAAATCCGGGTTCTGCGGGTGTCCTGGTCGGCATCAATGCCTACCGGGCGATGGTCTACGCGGCAATTCACCACACCGTCGCCGCCGACGACGCCACCGAAATCCTCTCGTCAAGCCGTTGGCAAGAACTCGTCAGCGGCTCGGCGGGCCGGTGGGACCCGGTCGGCGACGCGTCGTTGTTCGTCGATGTCGCCCCCGGCCGGGCCGTCGGGTCGATCACCGAACCGATCGCCGCAGGCGTCGGCCGCCGCGCGTTCCCGTTGGCCCTGTCGGGCCGGTGGGCGGACCCGTTTTCGTTGACGCCGAATTATTTGCGTGGCAGCGCGGCGGAAGAAAAGATCACGACGCCATCGCGGTAAGGCTGGTCGCCAACGTGGGCAGTTCGACGGTCTCTTGGCGGATCCCGTCGGCGCCGTAGTAAATCAAAGTCTTGTGTTTGAAATCGCAGATCGCCGTCAGCTTGACGCTCCGCGGGCCGTGCAAACAGAAGTAGATGCCGCATCTTTTTCCCGATCGAACGACTTCTCGAAGAGTCAACGGGAACTGTTTCGTTTCCAGATGTCCGAGTTCGCACAACCGCTGCTCCACCATTCGTTGAAGTCGTTCCAGATCAATTTTGGCCGTTGAGAATCCGATCATCTGCGTCCTTGCCATCGAAGCAATCGAGGGGATCGTCTGCGAGAAACATTGAAGCACTGACGGCGAAAAGGTCGAGTCGGTTGTCCTCGACGTTTCGCCCGGCCGCAGCCTTGGTAGACGATGCCGGCGACGAGCTTCGCACCCCGGCAGCGTACGGTATCGGCTGACACTGTGACCGAAATTAGTCTCTCAAAAAGGCTGAAGTCTCGGCGACCGGGCAACGCCGGGGACGGTGCCGGTTGTGACGACAAAGCTCTGCGACCCGAGAATGTGTCAACAAAGCGTTCGTGTCCGATTCACCCACCGACGGCCCGGCGTCAGTGCAACCAACCCCGCTCTCGGTCGGCTTGAGTGATCCGCCCGAAAATGTCGGACAAAATTCTCTGTTCCAGGGACGTGTCCCTCCCCAGAGGAATCCAGCCGAGTGTTTGCGGGCCGTCTTGCAAATCTTCGCCACGACGGACGATCGACCCGTCGTGACGGACGCCCGCGGTGGTTTCGGTGGCGTACTGATTGCGATCGGGATCTTCCAAGTCCTTCTGCACGACGACTTCGATCGAATAGCCGCCTGTCGACGGACGCATCGTGACCAGGGCGCGTCGCCGAATCGATTGAAAGGTACTTTGCAAACGTTCGAAACCCGGTGTGCTGTCCTTCCGCCACGGTTCCAGCACCGATCCTCCGACGCGATACGTGGTCTGCAGACTGCCGTCCAAGATCAGCTGGTTGTTGTTCTGGACCGGCTGCTCTTTGGCGATGCGAAAGTAGTCGTCGACGACATCCACGACCTGCAACCAAGCGAAGTCGTCGGGAACCGCGGGCAACTCCAACGGGTTCGGGTACGTCTGTTCGGGCAACGGGTTGACCAAACGATAAGTCAACTGTCCGCAACCGATCGGTCCCAGCATGACGAGCCCACAGCCGATCGAAACGATCAGGAACCGTATCAACGAAACACCTTGTAGGATTCGGGTAGCGGTTTGGCGCCGGGAAAATCCTGGGGAAAGATCGTCCAGACCGGTACCTTCGCACTCAGCTCCTTGATCAGTTCCACTTCTTGTTCGCGTTTGATCTCCGCTTGCATTGCTTTCTTGATGTCGTCTTGAACCTCGGCAAGCGGGATCGCACCGGCATCGTGGCGTTCGAGCACGCGGATGATGTGCAAGCCCTCGTCGTCCTCAATGATTTCGCTCATCTTGTTTAACGGCAGCGAGAAAATCCTCTGGTCCAGGACTTTCGAACGCAGTGAACCCTTGGGCGTCCAGTCGTGGGCGCCGCCGCTGGAGGCGAACGGTTCCTGGCTTTTTTCTCTCGCGACCGCTTGCATGCTGCCGCCATAAAAGGCTTCGCTGCCCATCGCCGCGATCGCGGCACGTGCTTCTTCGCGTGTCGAGAAGCGTTCGAACAAGACCGTCAGTTGTTCCCAGCGGGCTTCGGCCTGACGAAAGTACTCGTCACGGTGCTCGTTGTAATACACAACGATGTCGCCGATCGGAACGGTCGGTTCGCGATCGATTTTGCTGTTCATGTACAGTTGGCCGAGCATCTGGTCGATGAAGTCGCGTCGCTCGGCCTGCAGCGAGCTGCCGTTTTTCGCCAAGATTCTTTCCAGTTCCGCCAAGTCCTCGGTGCCGTATCGTTTTTTCAAGTTGGGCAGTTGCTCGTCAAAGAAGTATTGACGGGCTTTGGTTTCCATGCGGTTGAAGGCTTCGTCGCGTTTGTCGGCCGCTTGGGTCGCGACCTGGTCCAGCACAAAGGATTCTTTCATCATCTTGAATTGGATCGCTTGCTTCAGCAGACCCCGCGTCATGTTGACCCGCGCGAATTGAACTTGATCCTCCGGAATCGGTCGCGATTCCTTCTCGATGACGGACTGGATGCGGGCTTCGACCTTGCGATGGATGTCGGCGTTCAGAATCGGTGTCTTGCCGACGAAAGCCAACACGGCGGCCGGATGCGTGGGCAGATTCGTTTCCAAAGCTTCGCGAAATTGCTCTGGCGACGGCCCCTGTTGCCGGCCCGGTTCGGCCTGGGCATCGCAAACGCTGGGCAACAGCAAAGCCGCCATCACCGCGACGAAAATCCGGCGTGACGCCCGGGCGTTGACGCGGGTGGGAAAGTCGCTCGACACGTTGCGGAGTCCTGGATTCGTTGGAGGATCGAACGCGGGGGAAGGCGGAAAAGCGCGCCCCGCGTTCTCGGCTTGTACGAACTGCATCGGACCGGTGACAAGGTCTAAACGGCGACCCCCGGCGGTGAGCGGGATTTCGTCGCCCGAGCAATCGCAATGGTCTTGCCGTCCGGCCCGGGACTCAGGTATCTCCGCCGACATGGAACGCCTCCGGAATGTCGCCGTGCTCGTCACGCTTTGCTGGTTTTCGTCACCGCCGTCTTGTGGCTGCGCCGAGGATGCCGCCGCCGACCTGATCGGTTCGGTCCGTGAGGCGCGGCGGCACGAACAAAACGGCGACACCGCGGCAGCCGCCGAAGCGTACCTGAGCTGCGTTCGAGGTTTCAAAGACGCTTCGATTCCGCCGGCCAAACAAGCCTTGGTGCGATTGATGGCGGCACCCTGTCTGACCAAGCAGTCGCGTTGGGACGATGCGATCGAGTGTCTCAAGCCGCTCGTTCGCGAAGAACTGCCCCTCACGCCCCCGCAATCCGAACAAGCCGAAAAAGAAACACTCAGGCTCGGTCGGGCCGCCTTGACCGCCGGCGCTTTGTCGTCGGCCCGGGCGGCTTTCGGATCGATCGCCGAGAAACCCGACAGTCCTCGGCGCGCCACCGGAGCACTCGGGTTGGCGTGGACGGTGCTTGTCGATCCTGAAGCGAGTTTCCAGGCGATCGGGATCGCCATGCAATCGTTCGTCCGCGATTTTCCCACGCACGCTGACGCTCCGGTCGCCTGTGAACAAGCGGTCCGGCATTTCATCCGGGCCGAACAGATCGACCGCGCCGACGAAGTCTTCGGCACGCTCGTCGCCGGGGGACGGCCACAATCTCGCGCGGAGAAGACGCTCGCGATCGCCGCGGAGTTGGCCGAAGCCATGGGCCGAACATGCCTTTCCGACCCGTCGACCGGCGACGATTGGAACGACACCGACTTGGTCCGTTGGCTTCGCGGATTCGTGTCGGACGAGGAAACAGTCGCCACGGACGATGACTCGAGTGAGGTCGCGTTTGCGCCGACCGCGTCGCAGGCTTACCTGCTGCTGTCCGCCACCGCCGCGTCAGGTTCACCCGCGGAGTTCGACGAAGCGGTCGGCCGGTTGGGCGTTTCGGATGCATCCGGGCGGTGGACGCGTGTCGGTTTGCGACACTTCGCCGATCAAGACGATGCGGTATTGGCGGACACGATGGCGACGCGGATCGTCGGCGAACTCGGCAACCCGGCGTACACGACCGCCGCCAAAGCGGCCGCGGCGATGTTCTTGTCACAAGCGGGCAAGTGGTCCACGCTGGCAACCGCCGCCGGAACCGTCAGCCCGTCGGACATTCACGCCGAGCCGGCACCGACCGCCGAAGCGATCCGGCTGCACCGTATCTTGGCGGAAGCCTTGACCCAGACCTCGGACGTGCAAGCCGCCCTGAATTGGTGGCAAGACTTGGTCGACACGCGTGGAGATGCTCAGTTCGCGACGTTGCTGCGACTGGCCGAGACGGCCTCGATTCATTGCGAACTGCCCGAAGCGTCGCGACGACTAAGCGCCGCGGCCCGGGCCGGCGGCGATCGCCCGGATCGGCAAGCCTACCTGACACTGCTGGAAGCCGACCTGGGCGTTCGCGGTTTGCGTTTCGATCACGCCCGGGGGTTACTGGAAACGGTCGTCCGCGGCAGCGATGTCGTCACCGAGCTTCGCGGTCGCGCCCAGTGGATGATCGGCGAAACGTATTACTTGCAACAGAACTTCCAAGCGGCCATCACCGCGTACCGTCAGGTCGAAGGCATCGATCCAGATTCGCCCTGGGTCGCCGCCTCGTTGGTCCAAGCGGGCAAGTCGTTCGAACAATTGGGGCGGACACAGGCCGCCGGCGTTTGTTATGGCACGCTTATTCAACGCTTCGCCGACAGCCCCCACGCCGACGCCGCCCGCCGACGACTCGCCTCCCTGCCCGCCG
The DNA here is from genome assembly GCA_964453205.1 of uncultured Pirellulaceae bacterium. Classification (GTDB taxonomy): domain Bacteria; phylum Planctomycetota; class Planctomycetia; order Pirellulales; family Pirellulaceae; genus Crateriforma. Next base: position 6,352 of record CAYVRC010000032.1, read on the forward strand.
GCAACTCCTCCGACGATTCGACGCTAAAACGATGATGAAGTCACCCAGCCGACGAAACCATTGGAGCGGATTGATTTCGCACGTCTTGCCGTTGATCGTGTTGATGGTCGGTCTTGTTGTGTGGGCGACGACGTTGCCCCCGGCGACGGGTCAGCAATACCGCGGCCAAAGTTACCCGAACCAAAATTTCGGACAGACTTACGCACAGCCCGGTTTCGACAACGGATTCGCACAGCCCGCGGCCGCCCCCGACGCCCGCATCGCGACCGGTCCGTCCGCGATTCCGTCGCTGGAATCGACCGCGAGCGAAGCCGAGCCGGCGGACGCCGAAACCGCCGAATCGTCTTGGCAGATGCCCGTGTTCGTTGAAAAGATCGTCGCCGGCGGCTGGCTGATGGCTCCGCTGGCGTTCTGTTCGTTGATCGTTTTCGCGTTGTCCTTGGAACGACTGATCTCGCTGCGTCGCGGTCGCGTCATCCCCCGACCGTTCGTGCGTCGTTTCACCGAATGCGTCGAAGACGGCCAATTGAGCTTCGACGAAGCCACCGAGCTTTGCGAAGAATTCGATTGCCCGGTCGCCGAAGTCTTTCAGGCCGCCGTGCGTCGCTGGGGACGGCCGATGTTCGAAATCGAACAGGCCGTCATGGACGCCGGGGATCGTGTCGCCGACGGCTTGAAAAAGTTCTTGCGGATCTTTCACGCGATCAGCAACGTCGCGCCGTTGATCGGTTTGTTGGGGACCGTGATCGGAATGATCGGAGCCTTTGACGCCATCAGCTCTCCGGATTCGATGGGCAAGCCGGAAATGTTGGCGTCGGGAATCAGCATGGCTTTGATGACGACCGCCGGCGGATTGTCCGTCGCGATCCCCGCCTACTTGGCCTACATGTACTTCAGCAGCAAGTCCGACGCGTACCTGAACGAAATCGACAAGCTGTGCCAACGCGTGGTGGACTGCATTTCCGCCGAAGGTTTAGAAAACACCGGCGGTGCCAAGAACCGTAAACGACGCGCCGCGTGATCAGGGAGCCCAAACGATGTCCGCTCGACGCAAATCCGAAGACGTCACGATCAATCTGACGCCGATGATCGACGTCGTGTTCTTGCTGGTGATCTTTTTCATGGTCGGCAGCAAGTTCAGCGAAGCCGAAAGCCGGGTCGACGTCAGCGTGGCCAGCGCCGCGGAAATGCAGGCGATCAGCCGACTTCCGGATAAACGCATCATCGATGTGGAAAGCAACGGGACGGTCCTGCTCGACGGACAAGTCATTGCACCGGAGGTTCTGTTCACGTCGCTGCAGGAACAATTCAAGATTTACCCGGGTTTGAGCGTCTTGGTGCGAAACGACAACGCCGCGCCTTACGGAATCGTCGATCAAGTGCTCCTCACCGTCCGGAATTCCGGTGTCTCGGCGATTAGCGTGGCCGGGAAAGCCCCGGCGCCCGGTCAGTCGCCCTCTGCCGGGGCGTTTCGCTGATGATCGGCTCGGACATGTTCAACGATCCCCGCTTGATTTACGCGATCGCGGCCCTCGCCGTGGCCTTCCTGGTCGTCACGGTTTGGCTGTTCGGCCGGCAAAAAAGATCCGGCCGCCAAGCCGCCGTGATTTGTTTGCTGATGTCGATCGCTTTGCACGCGGTGATCTTTTTTCTGGTGCCCTTCATTCCCTCGTTGGGCGGTGCGGCCAAGACCGATCCGGAGTCCGACGACGACGCCGGGGTTGCGGAGGTCGCCGTCGCGGTGTTCGACCCGTCGTTGTTGATCGACGCCGAAGCCTCGGCGGCCGAGAAGGTGGCGATGAAACCCTTGCCGGTTGCCGAATTGATCGATCTGATCGGGCGACACCACGACAGTCCGTCGCCGGTGGACGACGAGACGACAGACTCGCCGGACGAACCTGCACCCGATGCCGACACGCCCTCGACCGGCGAAACGTCGGCGCCGGAGCCCCCGCCTTCGCTTGTCGCCATGGAAAGCCAGGACAGTCCTCCGGCGGAATCCGAGATCGGTGATTTGCTAGACGATTGGTTGGATGAAGAAAGTCTGGCCGCGAGCGGAACGCAGATGGATGCACCTGAGCCGACGCCGTCGCCTGCACCGGAGCAGATCGCGGCCGCCGAAACGTCGGCTGCCGAACCCGTCGACAGTGTCGCCGCGCCGGCGCCGCCGGCCTTGACCCCCGGGTCGCTCTCGGCCGACTTCGCCAATCGTGTCGGAGTCGCCAAGGACGTCGCGCTGCATCGCACCGGCGGCGACGCGGACACGGAAGCCGCCGTCGCCCAAGCGTTACGCTTTTTGGCGCGGAACCAACGCGCCGACGGGGGATTCGACAGCCGCGCGGCCGGCAGTGGGACCGAACGCCGCCCGCTGGGCGAATCGCGGGCCGACCGACAGGGGATCGTCGCCGGGACGCGATCCGACACCGCGTCGACGGGCCTGGCGCTGTTGGCCATGATCGGCGCCGGCAGCACGCATCGCGAAGGCGACTATAGCGAGAACGTCTACCGCGGTTTGGTCTACCTGATCCGAAAACAGAAAAGCAACGGCTCGCTCGCCGGCGACGCGACGCTGTACGCGGCGAATTACTGCCACGGCATGGCGGCCTTGGCGATGGGCGAAGCGGCGGCGATTTCCGGCGACCCCAGCGCGATCGAAGCGACCCGGCGTGCGCTCGTCTTCACCCGATCGATGCAGCATCCGACGACCGGCGGTTTTCGTTACACGCCCGGCGATCCGGGGGACCTCAGCCAACTGGGCTGGCAAGCCATGGTCATCGACGCGGGCTACCGTGCGGGCTTACCGCCGAACAGCGAATCGGTCGCGGGCGTGCTGAAGTTCTTGCGGAGCGTGCGCGGCGGACGCAGCGGCGGACTGGCCGGCTATCGGCCGGGCGAAAAACCGACGCGGACGATGACCGCGGAGGCCCTGGCGACGCGGTTGCTGATGGGCGAAAATGTGCCGAAAGCCGAAATCTTTGAGGCCGAACAATTCCTTTTGGAACAACCACCGGGTCTCGGGCAAGACAACTATTATTATTGGTACTACGCGACGCTGGCGCTTCACCAATTGCAGGACGCGGCCTGGCGACGCTGGAACGCGTCACTGAAAAAACGGTTGTTGGAAACGCAGCAGGCCGACGGCAGTTGGCCGACCGACTCGGTGTGGGGCGGCTACGGCGGCAGCGTTTACACCACCGCCATGGCGACGCTTTGTTTGGAATCCTACTACCGCCACAGCGTCCGCAGCGACGCGGCACGGATCACCCAGCGTCCGACACCCTGATTCGTCCTTCATGACCGTGCAAATCATCCGCGAAGCCGCCCGGGACGAAGGCTTCCAGCTTTGCGGGATCGCACCGGCCGTCGCGGCGACCGGCTACTCGGACCTGTTGCGATGGATCGACGCGGGATACGCCGCCGAGATGAACTACTTCGCTGATCGGATCGACGCGTACGAACATCCTCGTGGCGTCTTGCCCGGTGCCCGAACGATCGTCGCGCTAGCCTTTCCCTATCCGTCCGGCTCTCATGCCGGGGCGACGTCCGGCCAAGGCCGTGTCGCCCGCTACGCTTGGCCGGGCGTCGATTATCACGATGTGATTCATCCCAAGTTGAAACGGATCGTCCGCGTGATCGACGAAGCGTTTCCTGGAACAAAGTCTCGCGGCATCGTGGATACCGCGCCGCTGCTGGAACGCGAGGTCGCCGAGCTGGCGGGCCTGGGTTGGCGGGCCAAAAATACCTTGCTCATTCGACCCGGTGTCGGCAGCTATTTCTTTCTCGCCTGTGTCGTCACCGATGCCGATCTGCCCGTCGATCCGCCGTTCGAGGCGTTCCACTGCGGAACCTGTACTGCTTGTCTCCAGGCGTGTCCGACCGACGCGTTTCCACAGCCCGGCGTGTTGGACGCGTCCAAGTGCATCAGCTATCTGACGATCGAGCATCGCGGAGTGATTCCGGTCCGGCACCGTGAGGCGATCGGCGACTGGCTGTTCGGCTGCGACGTGTGCCAAGAGGTCTGTCCCTGGAATCGTCGCCCGACGCGACGGGCCGACGAGGATCAGGACGCCGGCGGTTTTCCCACGCCGACTCTGTCATTGGCGGAGCTGTTCGACTGCGACGAAGACACGTTTCGCGCTCGGTTTCGCAAGACGCCGTTTTGGCGAACACGCCGTCGAGGGATTTTGCGAAACGCGGCGATCGTTCTGGGGAATCAAGCCGATGCCGCGTCGCTCGCACCGCTGACCCGAGGTCTGCACGACGTCGAAGCGATCGTCCGCGGCGCCAGCGCGTGGGCCCTCGGCCGGTTAAGCGTCGACGTCCGCCACCTCTTGGCCGAACGCCGCTCGGTCGAAACCGATCCGATGGTGATCGATGAAATCGATGCGGCGACACGACAAAACGCGACGAAAAACAAGCCGCCATCGAGCTGAAGACGGGCCGCCGCCGCCTCTATCCCCGGCTCTTCAGCTTCGCGATGTCGCTTTGCACGACTCGGTGTTGCTTTTTCAAGTCTTCCAGCGACTCACGTTCTTTCGCCACGACTTGCTCGGGCGCCCGCGAAACGAAACTCTCGTTGGACAACTTGTTCTCCTTGCCGGTGATCTGCTTGACGATCTGGTCCAGCAGTTTCTCCAGCCGCGAAAGTTCCTTTTCCACATCGATGAACTGTTCCAGGTCCACGTGAACGTCGACGTCGATGGCGGTCAGTGCCAACGGGGCGTCGACTTCGAACGCCTTGGCGTCCGGACCGATCGTCTTCACGTCGGCACCACACAGTTGGCCGAAATAATCCGTCATCGGTGCCAGCAGTTCCAGCGAAGCGTCGTTGCACCGAATCGAGACGGGAACGGTTTCTTTGGGCGCGATGTTTTGACTGGCGCGGATCTGACGAATTGCCGCAACGATTTGCTGAAACTCGTTGAATTGTCGCTCGATGCCTTCGTCGTAGTGCGACGCATCGGCGACCGGCCAAGCGGTAGTCATCGCGAAGTCGCCCGGCCGTTCCGGATGCGGCACGCCGCGTTGTCCGGCGGCCACGTTCAAGTAGCCCCAAATCGATTCGGTCACGAAGGGCATGATCGGATGCAGCAATCGCAGCAGCGTGTCCAAGCCGTGCGCCATCATCGCTTGCACGGTGTCGCGTTGCTCGGGGTCGGACAGTCGCGGCTTGGCGATTTCGACGTAGAAGCTGCAAAACTCGTCCCAGGCAAAGTCGTACAACACCCGTGACGTCTCGGCGAACTGATAATTCTCGATCCCCTCGCTGACTCGCCGCGTGACCGTCGACAATCGACTGAGCAGCCAGCGGTCTTCCAACGGCAACGCGGCGATCCGCACGTAGGTCGGCTGAAAGTCGTCCAGGTTCATCAACACGAATCGCGCGGCGTTCCACAGCTTGTTGACGAAGTTGCGTGCCGTTTCGAAACGTTCGCTGACGACGGCGCCCCGCGGAATCGCTTTCTGCTCGTCCGTCTCGGCCCACTGCGTGGAAAAGGATTCGTCACACGACGGGCACCGGACGACGGCGAGCGAACGGTTCTTCTTCGTCTGGTCGATCAGTTTTTCGCAGTGCGGACATTCGTACTGAACCGGCATCCGCACGTCTTGCGTTTCGGTGGCCAAGCGGGCCAATCCGAAACGCATCGCATCGGGACCGAACTTGTCGACGACGTCGTTGGGATCGACGCCGTTCCCCTTGCTCTTGGACATCGTTTCGCCCAATCCGTCCAAGATCTTCGGGTGAATGAAAACTTCGCGGAACGGAACTTCGCCCAAATTGTTCAGCCCCATCAGGACCATCCGCGCGACCCAAAGGGTGATGATGTCTCGCGACGTGATCAGCGTGCTGGTCGGATAAAAGTACTCCAGCTCCGCCGTTTTCTGTGGCCAACCGAGCGTGCTGTGCGGCCACAAAGCGCTGCTGAACCAGGTGTCCAGGACGTCCGGATCTCGCTGAAGTCCGAGCGACTCTAATTTCGTTTCAAGTTCGTCGCCTTCGTTCCGCAGACACACGAACACGTCCTTCGCACCGGCATCGGAATCGTCGACGCGGTGACTGATGCGACCGGCCGCGTCGGCGGACAGCTTTTCGATCTTTTGGACCGTCGAGGCGAGTTGTTCGTCGGTCAAACCCGTTGCCGACCAAATCGGAATTCGGTGACCCCACCAAAGTTGTCGGCTGACCGGCCAGTCGCGTTTTTCGCCCAGCCAATCCAGGTAGCCTTTGCGATAACGCCCGGGATAAATTTTGACGCGGTCGTCGTTCACCGCGTCCATCGCCGACTGCGCCAGTTCGTTCATCGCGACGAACCACTGGTCGGCCAGGAACGGTTCGATCGGTGTCTTGCTGCGATCGCTGTGAGGCAATTCGATGTCACGATCCTCGACGTCGCCCAACAGTCCCAACGCGTCCAAGTCTTCCACGACCGCTTTCCGCGCCTTGGCGATCGTCAAGCCTTCGTACTTGCCCGTTTCGCCGTTCATGGTGCCGTCGGGATTCAAAATGTTGATCATCGGCAAGTTCTGACGCAGCCCGACTTCGTAATCGTTCGGGTCGTGAGCCGGTGTGATCTTGACGCAGCCCGATCCCAGTTCCGGCTTCGCCCATTCGTCGGTGACCAAGGGGATCGTACGATCCATCAGCGGCAGACGCAGCATTCGTCCGTCGGCGGCCATGTCGCGAAGCCGGATCAATCCGCCGAGCATTTCGTCGCGTCGCTTGCCCAGCGTGTCCCGCTGAGTCTGCAAAAGCGGACGGTCTTTCTCACCCGCCTCGGTGATCTTCTCGGTCAGTTCGGCCATCGACTCGTCCAGCGCCGCGGCCGGATCCGGATGCACGGCGACCGCCGTATCGCCCAGCATCGTCTCGGGCCGCGTCGTCGCGATCACGACATGCGTCGGCTCGCCCGGCTTGGGATCGATCACCGGATAGCGGAAATGCCAAAAATGTCCCTTCTTGGTTTCGTTAAAGACCTCGTCGTCGCTGACCGCCGTCTGCAAAAACGTGTCCCAGTTCACCAGGCGTTTGCCGCGATAAATTTTTCGCTGCGAAAACAAGTCAAAAAAAGTCGCCCGGACGGCCGCGGCGCAGGTTTCGTCCAGCGTGAATCGGACGCGTTGCCAGTCGCAACTGCAACCCATTCTTTTCAGTTGCTCCAGGATGCGTTGTTCGTATTGGTCCTTCCACTGCCAGATCCTTTCCACCAAGGCTTCGCGGCCGAGATCGTGACGCGTCTTGTTTTCTTGTTCCTTCAAGCGACGTTCGACGACGGCTTGCGTCGCGATCCCCGCGTGATCGGTCCCCGGCATCCACAAGGTTTCGAAGCCTTGCATGCGTTTGGTCCGCACGACGATGTCTTGCAACGTGTTGTTCAGGCCGTGCCCGAGGTGCAACGCGCCGGTCACGTTGGGCGGCGGAATGACGATCGTGAACGGCGGCTTCGCCGGATCGACTTCGGCGTGGCTGCAACCGGCGGCTTCCCAAGCGTCGGAAATTTTGCCCGCCGCCTGGGCGTGATCGAATCGGGTCGGAATCGTCATGATGGGGGATCGAGGTTGGAAAAGGAAAGGTGGCTCGTATTAAATTTCAACGTGTCGGCGTCGGCCGCCGGCGGCACGCGCCGAGATCCTTTTCAGGAACCGGCCGTTAACGCCGCCGACTCCTCGACCTTGGTGCCATCGGGGGCCGGCACGTTTTCTTTGTGCAGCTTGTATTCGACCGCGTCGACCAAAGCGTGGTAGCTGGCCTCGATGATGTTTTCGCTGACACCGATCGTTCCCCAGGTTCCCGACTCGTCTGCGCTTTCGATGTTCACGCGAATCGACGCGGCCGTCCCGGCACTGGAATCCACAACGCGGACTTTGTAATCGATCAAGTGCATTTCGCTCAGGCAGGGATAGCGTCCCAACAAAGCCTTGCGGAGCGCCGCGTCGAGGGCATTGACTGGCCCGTGGCCTTCGGCGGCGTCGAACCACAACTCGTCGCCGATCATCAGCTTGATGATCGCTTCGGCGAACACCGTGTGGGATCGGCTGTCGCGATCCCCCGCGACGATGCGGTATTTGATCGTGTCGAAGTGACGCGTGAACATGCCGAGGACCTTTTTGACCAGCAAGTCGAACGACGCGCCGGCGCTTTCGAACTGAAAGCCTTGGTTTTCCAAGCGGACGACCTCGGACAAGATCTTGTCCATCGATTCTCGGTCGTCGGTGATGTCATGCTGCTTGGCGACCGCGGCGATGTTGCTGCGTCCGGACAGTTCGCTGATCAAGATCCGACGTTCGTTGCCGACCAAGGCCGGGTCGATGTGTTCGTAAGTCGCCGCGGCTTTGTTGATCGCGTGGACGTGCATGCCGCCTTTGTGGGCGAAAGCACTTTGACCGACAAAGGGCTGATCGTTTCGCCACTGCAAGTTCGCGGTTTCGTAGACGTATCGGCTCAGTTCCGTCAGCGGCGTCAGCGATCGTCCGCCCAGGACTTCGTAGCCGGTTTTCTTGAGCATCAGATTCGCCATCACGGTGACCAAGTCCGCGTTCCCGCAACGCTCACCGATGCCGTTGATCGTACCTTGGACCTGCGTCGCACCGGCATCGACCGCCGCCAAAGAGTTCGCGGTCGCCAAGTCCCCGTCGTTGTGACAATGGATTCCGAATTGCACATCAAAGTCCGACAGCTTTTCGCGAGCGATTTTGGTGACTTCGGCGACCCGCTCGGGCAACGTGCCTCCGTTGGTGTCGCACAGCACGATCCATTGCGCGCCGGCCGACGCGGCGGCCCTCAACGTCTTGATCGCATAGTCCGGATTCGCGCGGAATCCGTCAAAGAAATGCTCGGCGTCGTAGATGACTCGGGCATGGCGGGCTAAGAATTCCGCGCTTTCGCCGATCATTGCCACGTTCTCGTCCAAGCTGACCCGCAGCACCTCGGTGGCGTGATAATCCCAGGTCTTGCCGACCAAGGTCACGCACGGCGTTTGGGCTCGGATCAGGGCTGTCATCCCCGGATCGTCCTCGGCCTTCATCGACTTGCGGCGGGTCATGCCGAAGGCACAGATCTTCGTGGCTCCCAAATCATCCCGGCGGATCTGTTCAAAGAACGCCACGTCTTTTTCGTTCGAAAGCGGATAACCGCCTTCGATGAAGTCGACGCCCATTTCGGCCAGCCGCCGCGCGATGTTCAATTTGTCTTGCAGCGAAAAGCTGACGCCTTCGCCTTGGCTGCCGTCACGCAACGTGGTGTCGTAGATTTGGATCGTTTGAGTGGTCATCGCAGGGATCGGATACTCGATGGAAAAAAGGGGGGGTGCCGGCAAGCGTCTGACGTCCACGCGGCGGCACGATTTTTAACGAAGCTACGAAAAAACCCCCATAGCAACCGTGGGCCGTGGGGGTCATCTGCAACATTCGTAACAACGAACACCTGACGAATCGGCCGGCGATCCGGGTCGGCGGGCGGCCGCATCGGATCGGGCTGGTTCGACTATCAGTCTTTCGACCCCGCGTCACTGCCGGCAAATCAGGCCGGTGACGCGGCGAATAATCAAAGGGGTGGTCACGTTCGGACTCTCCGAGTCAAGTTTTCGTCGCTGACAAATAAGAATAAGCCCCCCGGAAAATGTGTCAATGATCGCGCCCGGCATCGCCGGTCGCCGGCCGGAGGGCCTGCCAAGTTGACGCAGGAGGGGGTTGACCCGGGTTTCCGGACGCCCGGCGTGTTAAAACAGCCCTCCGTCGGACCGCCGCGGACCGCGGTGTTCCGCGAACCTCCTGTTTCCCGAGCTCCCTCCCCCCCTTTCCCGTTCTCCGGAGAATTCTGCCATGTTTCGCTATCTCACCCTGATCACGTTCACCGACAAAGGTGCCACCAGCGTCAACGAATCGACCGTCCGTGCCGGTTCGTTCGGAAAAGCCGTCCAAGACGCCGGCGGAAAATTGATATCCCAGTATTGGGCCCTCGGCGAAGTCGACGGTTGCGTGGTTTTCGAAGCCCCCGATGAAGAAACCGCCACCGGTTTGCTGATCGGCTTGGCCAAAGACGGGAATGTCCGCACGCGGACGACCCGCGTCTACAATCAAAGCGAATTCGAAGCCGTCGTCGCCAAAGCCTGATCGAGCGGCCGGCAACCGCCCGGCGCCGTCTCGTCACCCTGCTTCCCCGTCCTCCCCCACGTTCGAGAATCCCAAGGCCAGCCATGTTGATCGCGCGATTGATCCTGTTGTCCGCCCTGCTGTCGTCTTGCCAAGCCGGTTTCGCCCAGTCGTCCGACGAAGCGACCGCCCAGGAAAAGGCGAGCGTCAAGCCGGGCATCAATGATTCCTTCAAAGCCGACGATTTGGACGTTCAGTCCTTCGTCGATCGCTTCGAAGTCGAAAGCCGCGAGATATTTCGCGGACGTCAGGCCATCGTCGACGCCATCGATTTGAAACCCGGTGACCGGATCGCCGACGTGGGGACCGGTACGGGGTTGTTCGTCGAACCTTTCTCCGAAGCCGTCGGTCGCGACGGCTGGGTCTATGCGACGGACATCGCGCCGAAATTCTTGGAACGGGTCGAACGGATGATCGAACTGAAAGCATTGCCCAACGCGACGGCTTTGCTGTCGGGCGAAGACGACGTGCGATTGCCGCCGGCCAGCGTCGACGCGGTCTTTGTGTGTGACGTTTATCATCACTTCGAATACCCCCGCGATTCGCTGCGATCGATTTATCGGGCGCTGAAACCGGGCGGCCAATTCATCGTCATCGATTTCAATCGCATCCCCGGCCAGTCACGTGAATGGCTTCTCGGCCACGTCCGTGCCGGCAAGGAGGTGTTCAAGAAGGAAATCGAAGACGCGGGATTCGAATTCGTCGAAGAGGTCTCGATCCAAGAGTTCGAAGAAAACTATTTCCTGCGATTCCGTCGCCCCAAATAAGCGGCTTCGTTCGAAGCTTACAGGCGACCCGCGTACGCGTCCCGCAGGATCTGCATCGTGTGGCGAACGCGAATCGGGCTGGCTTGTCGCTCCAGGTGGCCCCGCAGCTGGGTCAGACAACCGATGTTCCCGCTCGCGACGACCTCCGCCGCGGTGGCCATGACGTTGGTCGCCTTTTGGGCTCCCAGCGATGCCGCGATCTCCGGCTGGTCGATGTTGTAGGTGCCCGCCGAACCGCAACACATGTCTGCACCGGAGATTTCTTTCAACGTCACGCCGGGGATTTTCTTTAACAATACCCGAGGTTGTCGGCGGACCCCTTGCGCGTTCGCCAAGTGACACGCGTCGTGATAAGCCACGACCACTTCGCGGCCGGGATCCGGAAAAGTCTCCAAGTCGCCCAGCGAATCCAAGTACACCGACACGTCTTGGACACGGTGCCGGAACGCTTCGGCACTCGATTCGTCGTCGGTGCCTTTGAGGATCAGGTTGTATTCGTGCATCCCGCTGCCGCAACCGGCCGCGTTGGTCAAAATCGCGTCGACGGGTCCGGAGGTTCCTTCGCCGGAAAACGCCCGCATGTTTTGCCGCGCGAACTTCGCCGCCTGCTTTTGATTCCCGACGTGCCAGCTGAGGGCGCCGCAGCAGACCTGGGACGGCGGCACGACGACTTCGACACCGTTTCGGGTCAACACGTCGATGGTCGCCGTATTGATGTCGGGGTCCAAGACGCTTTGGGCACATCCGGTCAACAAGGCCACGCGTCCCCGCCGCGTCCCGGTCGCCGGATGAATCTTCGCCCAACTTTCCGCGGGTGGCAAACGGGGCGGAAGTAGATCCAACATCACCCGAAACGGCTTGGGGACCAGCGGCGCGAACAGCCGAGCCCATCCGCCCGTTTTGGCGGCCAAACGGAAACGCTTCGGATACGGCAACGTCGACTGGGTGATCCGGCGACGCAGCCGATCGATCAGCGTTCGCTTCCGCCGCGTCTCGTGGATCGCCCGAAAGGGACTGATCAAATCACGATAGGGAACGCCCGAAGGACAAGCCGGTTCGCAGGCCAAACATCCCAGACACGTATCGAGGTGCGGCTGTGCGTCGTCGAGCGACAGATTGCCCTCGAGGACCTCTTTCATCAGCACGATCCGGCCGCGAGGCGTGTCCGTTTCCTGACCCAACTCTTGATAAGTCGGGCAGGCGGCTAAGCAAAATCCGCAATGGACACATTTGCCGACCGCGCCGGCCATCGCGTCGCCCAGCGGCCCATGATCTTCGGCTCGGATGTCGTGTTGCATGAAAACAGACGCTCGTTTACTCGTCTGCGGCGCGAAGGAACGGGGTCAGCGTCGGATGGTACGGACACAGCTCTTCGGCGTCGAAATACAGTTCCAATTCACGGGCGGCCGCCTCGGGACCGTCGCTGGCGTGGACCAAATTCATCTGGCGGCTGCTGCTGAAATCTCCGCGGATCGTGCCCGCGGCGGCCTTCAAGCCGCTCGTCGCACCCAGCATGTCACGAACCACGCCGATGACTTCCAGGCCTTCGACCGCCATCGCCACGATGGGGGCCGAGGTGATGAAGTTTTCCAAGCTCGGATAAAAAGGTTTGTCGACGTGTTCCGCGTAGTGCTTCTTGGCCAACTCCGGCGTCACCTGCAACATCTTCATCGCGATGATGTTCAGGCCTTTGCGTTCAAAGCGGCTGATGATCTCACCCATCAGCCGACGCTGAACGGTATCCGGTTTCAAAAGCACGAGCGTGCGTTGCATCTTTAGGTTCTCTCGAAGGGTCAAAAAGCCAGGTCTGCCATTATGCGACCCTTGCCCGTCGATCGACAACCAGACGTTCCGGGTCGTCGCCGGCGGCCCCGCCCCCAGGGGAATCGGGCCGCGTCACGCCGCGAGACCGGTCCCGGACACCCGAGCAGGCCCGAAATCGCTTGCGAACGCTACAATCGGTGGGATCGGCCCGCGGCGACGGTCTCTTGGCGGGCTGTCGTCTCCGGGACGTTGGGATCCCGTCGGTAACGACTAGAATTCACGTCCGGTCCAAAAATTTGCGTCCGTTCTTTTGCCTGACGCCGAGGATCGACCGCTCGTCCCGCAACACCTTTTCCCTGATTGACCACGTCATGCCGACAGTAGAGCACGATTCGATGACCGCGACGGAACTTTTGGCCGAACGAATCGACAAGCACACCGCTAAACTCGGCGTCGTGGGCCTGGGTTACGTCGGCTTGCCGCTGATCAGCGCGTTTACCAACGCGGGTTTCCAGTGCGTCGGTTTTGACGTCGACAAAAAGAAGATCGACGCGCTCGCCAAAGGCACCAGCTACATCAAACACATCGACGATGCGACGATCGCGGGTTGGGTAGACAAAGAATTGCTCGATCCGACGTCCGACATGTCGCGATTGGCCGAGGCCGATGTCGTGTTGATCTGCGTGCCGACACCTTTGTCGGAGACCCGCGATCCCGATTTGACGTACGTGATCAACACGACCAAAGCGATCGCAAAGGTTATCCGGCCCGGTCAATTGATCGTGTTGGAAAGCACCACGTATCCGACGACGACTCGCGACGTGATGCTGCCGATCTTGGCGAAAAATCCGGCCCACTTGAAATTCGGCGAAGACTACTTCGTCGCCTACAGCCCCGAACGCGAAGATCCCGGCAACCCCGATTTCACCGCCGCCGGGATTCCCAAAGTCGTCGGCGGTTGCGATCAGGCGTCGACCGACTTGGCTTGCTCGCTCTACGCGAAAGCGATCGTCAAAGTGGTCCCCGTTTCGTCGGCCGAGATCGCGGAAGCTTGCAAGATATTGGAAAACACCTATCGCAGCGTGAACATCGCCTTGGTGAACGAATTGAAAACGCTGTTCGATCGCATGGGCATCGACATCTGGGAAGTCGTCGACGCCGCCAAGACAAAGCCGTTCGGCTTTCAGGCGTTCTATCCGGGGCCGGGGCTCGGCGGCCACTGCATCCCGATCGATCCGTTTTACTTGTCCTGGCTGGCACGTCGCGAAGGCATGCCGACGCGGTTCATCGAGTTGGCCGGCGAAGTCAACACGACGATGCCGCATTACGTGATCAGCAAAGTCGGTGACGCGCTCAACGACGCCGGCAAACCGATCAAAGGCAGCCGCATTTTGATCTTGGGCATGGCCTATAAAAAAGACGTCGACGATTCCCGCGAAAGCCCTTCGTTCGAATTGATGGACTTGTTGCTCGAACGGGGGGCCGATGTCTGTTACAACGATCCTTACATCCCCGAATTGCCGAAGAAACGCGCTTATCAGGACCTGCCCTCGCTGAGCAGCGTGCCGCTGACGGCCGAATACTTGCGGGCGATGGATTGTGTTTTGATCGCCACCGACCACACCGCCTACGACTACGATTTCGTCGTCGCCCATTCGCCTTTGGTCGTCGACACCCGCAACGCGACAAAGAACGTCAAGGTCGGACGCGACAAGATTCGCAAAGCGTAAGCCTCACGCGGACAATAAGTGACATAGCGGAATTCGCCAGAATTCCGATCCGGTCTTTCGGAGTCGGAAGTCCGGTGACATCCGCTGCAGTCAATCCGACACGTATTGATCGCGTGTTGCCAAGGCGACAGCGACGAATCGATGCGACGCCGGTTTCTTCTTCCGACCGGTCCGCATCCCTCATCGGTCCGCATCCCTCACTGGCCCGTCGTCGTTCCTGGCCCGCGGTTGATCATTCGATCAAGGTGTAAATCGCGTCGTCGGGCAATTCGATGACTCCCCCGCGATTCTGCGACTGGATTTTGACGGCTCGGTCGGTCGCATAGCCGTTGCCGTCCAAGACGACACCTTGTCGGATCGGTCGCTTGAAGACCACGCGGCCTTGGATCCGTCGCACGTTCAGCGGAAAACCGCCCAATTTCGTGATTCGCTTGTAACCGTCCTGGGATTCGGTTTCAAAACCGTAGGGCTGGTCCCACGATCCGGTTTGGATCAGCACCTTGCGCGACGTCGCAAGCGGCTGATCATCCAGCGAAATGACCAGGATGCTGCCGTACCGGTTTTCCGACATCAGCACCGTGTCTTGCAACTCGATTCGTCCCGCGTCCTTCAAAAAACCCCAAGCCCCTTGCGCCCGCGGGGTATCGACCGCCATGAATCCCTTGTCCGCGTTCCAAGTCAATTCGCCGGTGACGCTGCGAACCGTTTGCGTCTCGTGATCGATGAAACGGTCCAGATCGATCGAATCGACGCCGGAGGTTTTTTCGCCGAAGCTTTGCACGATCGGTCCGACGAAGTAGGCCAGCGGGTCGACATCGACAGTTCCCGTAGAACCGCCGGCTCCTTCTTGATCGCCTATCCGGTCTTTCCACAACGCGTCTTCGCCACGCAGCGGCACCGCTTTGGTGCCACCAAATCGAAACGCGTCGTCCAGGGAAACGGTTTCGGCGACGACGGGTGAGGCGGGCGTTTCGACGTCACCGCGACGATACATCAACGCGGCGGCGGGAAATTGCCCCAGGATTGACGGATTGCTCAGATCCCAGACTCCCATCGAATGTCGCCAATCGACATCTTCCATGGAAAAAAAAGTCCAGCCGTCGATGCCTTGAAGCGACGCGTAACTGGCGACCGTCATCGGCCATTCGACGCGATAGCGGTTGGGACGTGTCCAATTGTTCTCGGTCACCATGAACGGAACCCCTTCGATCAGTGGCGTCCCCAGCGGTGCCGGTAGCCCCGGTGACTTGAGCGCGCTGCCGTCGCGATACGTGTCACCGATTTCCACCTCATAGAATTTTTGCCGCCCGCCTTCGGC
The DNA here is from genome assembly GCA_964453205.1 of uncultured Pirellulaceae bacterium. Classification (GTDB taxonomy): domain Bacteria; phylum Planctomycetota; class Planctomycetia; order Pirellulales; family Pirellulaceae; genus Crateriforma. The sequence continues at coordinate 22,080 of CAYVRC010000032.1, forward strand.
ATAGTCGACGCCGAAATAGCTGTTTCGACAAACCAAATCGCCGCCGGTGTAGGTGTATCGCTCCAAGCCGTCCAACACCTGCGGATCGGCGGTCTTCCAATTGCTCGGCACGATCAGCTGTTTGATTCCGCGACTCCTTAAATCGTCACGCATCGACTGATAAAACCTCAGTTGCACTTCGACCATGAATTGCAACTGGTCCGCGGCACGCAGTTGATTCCTTTGGGCGACGGCCCAATCGGCCCCCGAAAACACGCCCGCCCGGTACAGTCCGATGCGTCCGGCGGCCGGGTCGTCCGGCGTCGGCTCACCCGTCCTCGAACTCTCCGCCTCGTTCCGGTCCGGTCGCGTCGATTTTTTCCATGCCGCAAAAGCTTGGTCGTGCGTTCCGTATTTGCGAATCAGCCAGTCCCCGAATTCCTTTTCCACCAGCGCGCGTTCGGTCTCGGGAAACTGCGACGGAACGAACGTGTGAAACAGCAGGCTGCTTTCGTTGTGAATCTCCAAGAAAGCGACCGCGGGGTCGTCGGCCATCGCAAGTCCGGTGTGTGGATTGTTCGCCTGCATCAAGTCGGCAAGGAACTGTCGATACGCCTCTTGGAAATGGTTCTCGAAAAAAATCAAAGCGATCGCGTCGCGACCTTCACCGAATCCCGGATACACCGATTCATCGATCGGATGATGAGTGTGCCAGTACAAGTGATCCAGATAGACGTAGATGCCTGCCTTCTTCAGCGCCGCGACCCGCAAGTGCAGATCGTCTAGCAATTCGTCGAACCGCGATCGATCCTCACGCCAACGTCGAAAGAATTCGCCGCCACCCATGCGAACCAAGTTCACACCGTATTTCGCCAATCGCCTGGCGCGACGATCGTACTGATCGGGATCGTTACCCAGGCCGTTTTGCACCGCCCAAAAACGGACCGGTTCACCCGATCCGAGCAAAAACCGATCACCGTCGCGTCGGACGAATCCGGATTCGCCCGCCATCGTTTCGTTGATGTGCCGCAAGTCGATCGGCGAATCACCACCGAGCGGATCGACTCCGGGCGACCAAGCAAAGTAACCGGACTGATGGAGTTCGCCTTCGACTGCCGGGTTGCCCTTTCCGACCGGTTCCAAGCCTTCGTCGGTTAAAAAAATGGCGTCCAAACCGCCGTGATTCTGATTCTTGCTGTGAAATTTGACGCGCAACGTGGCCGTACCCGCCGGCAATGCCCGCCGGTCCAGCTTGACCCAGGCGAGAAAACGAATGTCGACGGCGGCGTCTTTGGCGACGTTGACGCGGTGTTTCGCGCTGTTCATCGGCACCGGTCGCCAGTCCTGATCCTGCCAGGCGAACGACATCTCGGAATTCGACGGATTGACTCGCGCCCAGACGGAATAGTTGCCCGATTCGGGAATCTCGATCGTGTATTCGGCCGTCGCTTCCTGATCTCCGAAGTGTGACAGCCAAGCACCGCCGGACAACAATTCCGATTCGGTGCTGCTGTACCAGCCGTGGCGTTTGACGGTGGATCGGTCCGGACGCTCGCCTTCCAGCCAAATCGATTCCCCGCCAACCCAAGTCGTTGTCGAAGCCGACATCAGGATCGCGACCGCAACGCATGTCGATCCGTTGCCGAGCCAGCCCCGCGGAGTCCGCATTTGATTCAATTCATTCGACATCTTCTTCTTTTGCGTGGGCGTCTTCGCGTCGATCTTGATTTCGAACATCGGTGGCAATCTTTTCCGTCGCTCTTTTGTTATTCTTGGCTCGTCGAACGGCCGTGATTTTCCACAATTCTAGATCAAACAGGAATACCGCCGCAATGAAAGCGATCACCGTTGAGCCCATGACGCCGGACTCGGCTCGCGTCGAAGACATCCCGGAACCTCAGATGGATTCGGGTTCCATGCTGGTCCAGTCGATCGCCGTCGGCGTCTGTGGAACCGACAGTGAGATCGTCTCGGGAAAATACGGCTGGTCGCCGCCGGGCAAGCAGCGTTTGGTTTTGGGACACGAGTCGCTGGGCCGGGTCATTGATCCGGGAACCAGTCGCCGTTTCGATGAAGGGGATTTGATCGTCGGCATCGTTCGTCGTCCCGATCCCGAACCCTGCCCCAACTGCGCCGTGGGAGAGTGGGACATGTGCCGGAACGGCGGCTACACCGAGCGAGGCATCAAGGAGATCGACGGCTTCATGTCCCAGCGTTGGCGGATCGAACCGGAATACGCGATGAAGCTGGACCCGACGCTCGGCATGCTGGGCGTGCTGTTGGAACCGGCTACCGTGGTCGCCAAGGCTTGGGAACAGGTCGTTTCGGTCGGCCAGCGAGCTTTTTGGGAACCCAGGATCGTACTGGTCACCGGTGCCGGTCCGATCGGGTTGCTCGCCGCTCTCGTTTCCAAACAACACGGCACGGAAGTCCACGTCATGGATCGTGTCGAATCCGGACCCAAGCCACAGTTGGTCGCCGAACTCGGGGCGACCTATCACACCGGACCGATCGCGGAGATCGGTTTCGAACCGGATGTGATCATCGAATGCACCGGGGCGGGAACCGTGATCGCCGATTCCATCCAAGGGATCGCCGCCGGCGGCGTGGTGTGTCTGACCGGCATCGGGTCCGGCGGGATGCTGATGGGGGCGGCGGTCGCCGATGTCGCTTCATCGATCGTGCTGAAGAACAACGTCATCGTCGGTAGCGTCAACGCGAATAAACGACACTGGTACAAGGCCGGCGAAATGCTGGCCCGAGCCGATCGGAACTGGTTGGCCAAGTTGATTTCGCGTCAGGTAACGCCCGAGAATTATGCCGAGGCGCTGCACCGTGACGCGGACGATATCAAAGTCGTGGTGCAGTTCGCCGACGCTTGACAGCTTCGGATCAAAAACGCTTACGATTCTTGTCCTCGTCGCGCCACAAAACTGACACGCACGGACACGTTATGACCCGATTCGAGATCTGCATCGACGCCGAAAAATCGAGCATCGTTCCCGAGACGCTCGTCACGGCAAGAGGGACCCAACGACGAGGCACCGTCGCGGCCATGGCTAAAGCGTCGGCCGTCAAGTTCTTCGTGCCGTGTTGCATCCTGATCTGGCTGATCAATGAACCCGTCTTCGCGCAGCCCGGCGAGTTTCGCGCGGCTCGATACAAGAACATGCCGTATCAGCTTTTTGAGCCCGAAGATCTTTCCCCGGGCGACCGGGTCCCGTTGGTGGTGGGGCTGCACGGCGCCGGCAAACGCAACATGCCGATCTCAAAGGTGCTGATGAAATTTCATACAGTCCCGGCCGATCCCGAGTTCCAAAAACGATTCCCCTGTTACATTCTGGCTCCGAAGACTTCGGTGAGTTGGTTCCCCGAGGAGATCAAAGAACCCGGATGGACTCCCGGACAAGTCGCGAAGCTTCCCGATTACTGGAAGAAGAGCTATGCGAAGGTTATCGATCAGCTGGCGAAGCCGCCGGAGAACGGATTCGGCGAGCAGGAAATCTTGTTCGAGTTGATCGATGAGCTCCTCGGCCAGAACAAGATCGACGCGACGCGAATCTACATCGTCGGCTTTTCCATGGGCGGATCGGGAACCTGGCAAGCCGTGGCAGCCAGACCTGATTTCTTCGCGGCGGCGATTCCGGCGGCGGGCGGCCGGCTGTTCCCGTGGCAATGGAACAAGGAAGTGTTATCGGTTCCCCTGTGGGCCTTTCAAGGGTCCGAGGATGATGTCACGGCTGCGGAAAGGCATCAAACCTTATTCGAGTACGCAAAATCGATCGGCGGAAACATGAAATACACCGAATTCGAAGGGGCCGGGCACGGGATCACCGATTACGTGTTCACCCCTTCGGGTGAGATTCGATACGACGGACAGTACAAGACGTCTCTGTCCGGTACTGCGTGCGACGACCAGAAGAACGTCTGGGAGTGGTTGTTCAGCAAGCGGACGCCCGGTCATCGATAGGCCTCACAGGCCTTTTCGTGGCTCCGAATTCGCGGCGGTTGCCCCATCGGCCTGCCATCGATCTCCGCCGGTTTCCTTGCGTGATCGACGATTCGAAGCGATGTTTTCGGGGGCGCGAGCGAAACGGAGGGATGAAAGGTCACGAGATTGCTCTTGATTAACGAGCCGATTGCTTTCTAGGCTTCATTACAAGACGCCCTTTCACTCCGCCAGCGAGGCACGGATGCACGCTCGCCCCCATTATTGGTCCATCGCCCTGTTGATCGTTGTCGCCGCCGCGATGTTGGGATGTCGTGGCCGTCGACCGATGGGGGGCTTCGTTCAAGTCAAGGCCGAGCCGTCGGGAAACCTGCCGGAAATCGAGCCACCGCCGCAGCGATTGGCCACCGCGACGACGCCCGACAAAACCGCTGACACCGCCGCCGAGTCGGTGGTCGCGAAGCCGGCGAAAGACAGTGCGGAAAACAAAGTCGTTCCGGCCAGTGCGGCGATGCCTGAGGAATCAGCTTCGCCGACCTATCGTGTCGGTGACTTGACCGCCGAGGCCGCCGCCCCCGCACCCGCCGATGCCGTTGCCTCCGCCGAAAAAAACGCCAAGCCCGTCTCGAGCACTCGCCGAACCGAAAACTTGCTTTCCAGGCGTGCCGGTCAGCGTGACGCAGTGGTTCCCGCCAAGACCGTTTCGGCAAGGACCGATGCGATCGCCCAAAAGACCGACGTCGCGAAAACCGATCAGGTCACCGAGGACGAAACGCTCGACGCTTTCAGTTCCAGTTCTCCTGAGATCCAGCAGCAAGCCTTGCGTCAGTTGTTGGCGATGGCGGCGCGCCAAGCACAACAATCCGCTCAGCCCTCGTCGATCGATCAATTGCTGAAACAGGCGATGGCACAGCCGATCGACTTGCCCGAACCGGTTCGCACGCCGCCGGAAATGCAAACCACGCGACTTGCCGCGACGACGGCCTCCGGATCAGAAGACACCCAAAGCGTCGCGACGACGCCGGCGGAGGAGTCGTCCGGTGAGCCCGACGAAGTATCCGACGCCGAGGGCAAGATCGCTCGGATCAATCCAGTCGACGATAGCAACGTCCAGCCGGTTTCGGCGTCCGGAAAGCCTGGCGACGTCGAATCGGTCGCGCGGGCGATCGACTTGGGACAAGAGACGCCCCTGATGAGCGAGGACGCGGTCCAGTCCGCGGTCGCCCAGGTCGGCAACGCATTACTGTCGAACGAAGCCTTGTTCGAGATGTTGATCCGTCGTTTACGGCAGCCCACCGAGGGCGAGAGCGAAGCCGAGAAGAACCGCCGCGAAATCATGACACGCCACCTGATGGTGATGGCCGGAAAACCCGACGAAGCGGTCGCCGCGATCGACGGACTGACCATGGAAGAACAGGAGTATCTGCGACATCAACTGATGGGCTTGTGGACCATCGTCGATCCCAACGGGCATCCCGTGAACAGTCGCCGTTTCAGTTCGGCGCTTCCCAAAATTCGCGAAGCGACGAAGCATTTGGCGGCGTCGACGGATTCCTTGGAAGTCCGGTCGTTGGCTTTCTGTACCGCGGTCGATTGGTTCGGCCAGTACAAAGAATTCGAAAAAGCCGAATTCAAACGAGAACAAAAGGTGCTGCTGTACTGCGAAGTCGACAACTTCGCGGCGAAGCGGTTAGAAGGCGGTTTCGAGACGCATTTACAAGGCAGCTACACGATCTACAACACCGACAACCGCAAGGTCGTCAGCCAGCTGTTGCCCGCCGACAAACAGGTTTCCCGCAACTACCTGCGCGACTACTTCATCACGTACCAAATGTCGATCCCCACGCAGCTCTCCACGGGTGACTATCGTCTGGAATTGACGATGGAAGACATCAACGGGCAAAAGTACGGCCAAGCAAGCGTGAAGTTCAAGGTCGTCGAGTGATCACGACGTTCGCCGACTCACAACGAAACCCATCCCGGTCGACCGGGACGAGACCCGCGACGTCGATGGGCGTCGACCAGTCCGGGCATCCACAACAACGGCTCAGCCACCGCGATCAGTGACGGCGGGTCGATGGGTTTAAAAAGGCACCGTGTCGCCGGCAACGCCTCGACTTTCTTTTCCAATCCCGCCCACCGGCTTTCGGCCAACAGCACCGCGGGCACGTTCTCGTAACCCGGCGTCTGACGAATCTTTTCCAGCGTTTCCAAGACTTCGGCCGCGTCCGACGCGACGTCCCAAACGAACAGATCTTGCCGACCTAATTTCAGACAGTCGATCGCCATCGCCGCCGTCCGGGCGCAAACGCAATGCCAGCCCTGCGTGTCCAGCACACCGGCCAGGGTCAGCAAGGACAGCGGACCGGGGTCGACGACGACCACCGACACGGATTTTTCGGTGTCGCCGGCAGCGGCGGAAACGGATCGGCGTCGCATCGGTCGCTCGCTCGCAAAAGCAAAAGGCTCGGGTGCAGTGGAATGACTTCGGTCCACGTCACGTTTCAACGCGGCTGAATCCACATCGGCTGAAAGTCGTCGGGTGATTGAGTCGAAGGGCCGAAGTCGTCCGGGGTATCGAAATCCAGCTCGCCGTCCGGAAGCGAGGCACCGGCCGGGGCGGCTGTCGCGTCGTCGTTCCAAGCGTCGCCTTGATCGTCCCGGCCGCCCAGTCTTATCGGCTGCGAAGACGCGTCGTCGTCAGCTATCGATCGGGCTTCGATCAACGACGGTTCTCGTGGAAATCCGATGCTGCCCGGTGGGATCGTCGCGGGCATGTTCGCCGCGAATTGACTGACCGTATGGACCGCCGAGGGGTCCGCACAGGGGCGATTGCAGCCCTCACATCGCGGGCACGTGCGGTCGGCTTTCCAGAAGCACAATTCGTCCAAACAAGACCGCGAGGCGACAAAGATCCGGTCGCCGGGACGTATTTGATAGTTCGTCGCCGCGTTACCCAGTTGCACGATTTCGCGATAACAGACGGGTAAGGTGATTCGGCACTCACACGGATCGGTCGGTCGAGACAGCAAGATCTGACACGGATTGCTCTGAGACGTCAGCCCGCCGGCTTCCAGGATCGCGTCGAGCACCGTCTCGTGACCTCGCAAGGAAAAGCTGCCCGGCGCGTTGACTTCGCCGAGCACGTAATACTGATGCACCGCTTCGACCAGACGAACGTTCACGGCCAGGCTGCACAGCAATTCGTTGAACCGCTTTTCGTCGGCTTCGTCGATCGGCTGGTCGGGCTCGCCGAGAGCCAGCAGGCGTTGTTGTCGCTGGGTCCGCATTTGCAACCGAACCTGAGATTCGATTTGGTGTTCGGCTTGTTCCAAAGTCATGCCCACCAGTTTCACGCGACCGTATAAACCCAAGTCCACCGTCCCGTCGAGCATCACGACTTGATCGGCCGGTAGTCGCAGGTCACGCGCCGTGTCCATCGCTTCGATCAGCAAGACATCGCCGGGTTGGATGGAATGGTCGGCCAGGACGGTCTTGGCAAGCTCCCGTGGCACGGCCGCGGGCACGCGAGACGCCTCCAGCACTCGCTCGGCTTCCTCCGTCATGAAGCTTCCCGCGGGATACAGCGTGATCCCGAGAGAGCTGCACCCGGCGGATGAAAGTGCGACCAGGTGAAAGATCGATAGCAGCAGGCGGTAACGACCGCGGCGAATGATGTTCGTCATGTTCCAAAGAATCGGCAAAACCCCCACCCCCGATCCGGGTCAACAAAATCAAGTCCGACATCCGGGACGACCGCGAGAATCCGGACGACCGCGACATGCGGAATAAGCCGAATAATCGGATCAACCGGCAAAGTCGGCCTCGAAACACGAGGCACGAGGTTCGCTTCGCCAAACCGGTCCGCGACCGGTCAACGGCCGACTCAGGCCGTCATCGCGCCGAGCAAATCGTCACGCAGGTCTTCGAACGATTCCAAACCCACGGACAAACGGATCAAGCCGTCGGTGATGCCGAAACGCGCCCGGTCGGCCGCGTCATAGCTGGCGTGCGACATCGTGGCCGGCTGCTCGATCAGTGATTCGACCGCGCCGAGGCTGACGGCCAGATGAAACAGCTTGGTGGATTCGCAAACCTTGGAGGTTTTTTCCAGCGAGCCGTTGAGCTCGAACGTCAACATGCCGCCCTGCGCCCCGTCCATCTGCCGCCGCGCCAAATCGTACTGGCGATGCGTGGGCAAGCCCGGATACAGCACCCGGCGAACGTCGGAAAGTTCACTCAACCACAATGCCAGACGAAGTGCCGTTTCGGATTGTTGGCGGATTCGCAAGTCCAAGGTCTTGAGCCCGCGCGAAACCAGAAAACAGCTCAGCGGGTCGAGTACCGCACCGGTCGCGTTTTGGATGAAATACAGTTGATCCAGCAAGTCCGGGTCGGACACCGCCAGGGTTCCGCCGAGACAATCGCTATGGCCGCCCAAGTACTTCGTCGCCGAATGCATCACGATGTCGATGCCGAATTCCAACGGTCGCAACAGAGCGGGCGTTCCGAAAGTGTTGTCGACACCGGTCCACAAGCCGCGCGATTTGGCAAGTGTCGCGAGGGACGCCAAGTCGGGGACCGACATCTGCGGGTTACCGATCGATTCGATCCACAGCAATTTGGTGTGGCGATGGATCGCCGCTTCGACGGCGTCGATGTCGGTCAAGTCGACCAACGTGACGCCGATCCCGGCGCGATCACAGATCTTATGCAGCAAACGGTACGCGCCGCCGTAAAGGTCCGCACCCGCAACGACATGGTCGCCGGATCGCAACAGCATCGTGACGGCGTGGATCGCGGCCATGCCGGAGGAAAACGCCAACGCACCGACGCCGCCTTCCAGGGATGCGAGGGTGCGTTGCAAGTGCGATCGGGTCGGGTTGCCGCTACGCGAATAATCGAAATCTCCCCACACGCCGGCACCGGGTTGACGAAACGTGCTGGCCAAATGGATCGGCGGGACGACCGCACCGGTGGCCGCGTCGACTTCGTTGCCGACGTGGATCGCGCGGGTGCGAAAGCTGGTCTTGGAAAGCGACGCCGGGTCCTCGCCGGACCCGCCGATGCCGCCGGGCTCGTTCATGCCGACAACGCCTGATCCAAATCCGCGATCAAGTCCTCGGGATTTTCGATGCCACAAGAAAAGCGAATCATGTTGTCGGCGATCCCGAAGTCTCGACGGTCCTCCGGCGTGTAGTTGTAGTAACTCATCACCAACGGCTGTTCGATCAGCGATTCGGTTCCGCCCAAGCTCGGCGCGATCCGGGCGATCTTGGCCGCGTCGACGACCGCAGCGGTCTCCCGCCAATCCGCATCCTTGACCGTGAACGTGACGAGGCCGCCGAAGCCGGTCATTTGCCGCGCCGCGATGGCATGGGTCGGGTGCGAAGGCAGCCCCAAGTAATACACCCGTTCGACTCGCGGATGATCTTCCAAGAACCGAGCCACCTTCATGCCGTTTTCGTTGTGCCTGTGCATCCGCAGTTCGAACGTCTTCAAACCCCGCTCCAGCAGGTACAGGTTGTGTCCCGAATTGACGTTGCCCAAGCAACCTCGCATCGCGCGAACGGGTTCCAAGTCGCTGCGTCCGCCGCACAACACGCCGGCCAACAAGTCGTTGTGTCCGCCCAGGTACTTGGTGGCCGAGTGCAAGACGAAGTCGACCCCGTGATCGATGGGCTTCAGATTCATCGGCGTTGCCAACGTCGCGTCGATCAACGTCTCGACGTCATGCCGTCGGCCCAACTCGGCGAAGGCGTCCAAGTCGATCGCGGTCAGGTGGGGATTGGTCGGTGATTCACTGACCAGCATCTTGGTCCGCGGCGTGATCGCCGATTCCATCACCGCCATGTCGCCGGTCGGGACCTGATACGTGGTGACGCCGAAACGTGACAGGTGTTCGCGACAGAACTGACGGCTGCGGTGATAACACTGGTCGAAGAAAACGATCTCGTCGCCTTGGTTCAATCGTGTCATCAGCAAGCCGACCAAAGCCGACATGCCGCTGCTGTAAACGACAGCGTCTTCGGCATGATCCAACGCGGCCAGTTTCGCCTCGACGCTCTTCTCGTTGGGGCTGCCGTACCGTCCGTACTCTTCGCGGACATGGCGGCCTTCGACGAATTCGATCAGCTCGTCGGTCGATTCGAAGGTGAACGTCGATGCGGTGTGGATCGGCGTGGAAATCGCGCCGTCCTGTTTTTGGCGTCGCTCTCCCGCATGGACACATTGCGTCGACAACCCGGGATGCCGGGGCGGCCGGTAATCCGCCAAAGAGGGTTCAGCCGCGGTGTCGGGGCCGGCGGAATCGGAGGTGTCGGAGCCGGCGGGGCGAAATTCTGTATCGATTGGCATCTCAGTTGGCTCTTTAGCAGTTAGGCTGCAAGCGGCCGCAAATCCCTGAACAAAAGCGTCGCGGCGGTTGGGACGACCATCCACGGCACTCGTCCAGGCTAGCCGCTGAGATCCGGATCGACAAGCGTTTTTCGCCTTTCCTCTGGCTCACATTCGGTAAAAATAAAGAATCAAGCCGCTAGAGCCTTTTCTCCCGACCGAACGCGACGCCATGACCTATCCAGCGAATTCCTCCCGAGTCCGGCTCGCGTCCGCCCGCTCGGAAACTCCGGGCGGCCGAAAGACTGGCGGCCGAAAGAGCCGACGCAACCGGCGACGCCGGACCGTGGCGGGCTTCGTTGCGATGACGGTTCTGTTTTTGCAGGCGGGGGGCGGGACGGCGATCGGTCAAGCTCCGTCCGAGGCGCGGCCGATCGAATCGGCCGAATTCGGATCACCAGCCGCGGTGGAAGCCGAAGGTCGCATCGTGTTCCGTCCGCCGGCTTCTTGGGGTCAGTACGAAGCGATCTTTTACGGCGACCGACGAGCCGACGGCGAGGACGCCTCCGACGAGCCCGCTTTGGTGCTGCCCGATGCCGGCCGACCGACCGACGTCAAAAGCCGACAAGAACTTCGCGAACTGTTCGGCGACCGGTTGGACGTTTTGAACGATCAGGTGGATCGATTGGGCTCGGCCGGCTTTGCCGATCGCGAACGGGCGACCACGGAATTGTTGGAAGCGGGTTTCGAAATCGTCCCGATTTTGCATCACGCCGCCTCCGGGACGTCCGATGCCGAAGTCCGACTGCGAATCGATCAATTGCTGGTGCGATTGGAAGACCAGTACCGCCAGTCCATCGAAGCGGCATTCTTGGCCGGCACCGCGGCGGACCTGCCGGGCTGGGACGTCGCCAGGCGTTTGCTGGGGGATTCCGACTGGATCCGGCGCGAATACGTCCAAATGCACCGCGAAGTCCCCGAGTTACTGGCCGCGCTCGACGGCGACACCCTGCGACGGACGCAAACGCTGGAACGAGTTTTGAACACACCCAACCCCGAATTCATGGGGGCAATGGGGCCGGATTCGCGTGCCGCGTTGGCGGCGATCTTGATGGTCGCGGCCGATCCGGACTACGAACCAGACGTCGGCGTGGAAAGTCATCTGCTCAATCACCTGCGACGCAGTCAGGGCCAACAGTTACTCCGCGGAGGCGTGTCGCGAGAATACGGTACGAAACTGTTCGGCGACTTCTTGATGAAGACTTCGCCGACCTATCGCAGCCAATGGTTGTTCCACGGCTCGGATCGCGACCTGCCGGCGACGAGGCTGTTGGCGGCCCGGACATTGTCGGAATCCGATTCCCCGGACGAATTGACCTCCGCGATGGCGGCGGCCGTTCGGTTCGCTGCGAGCGATCAAATCGAATTGATCGCGGATCATTTGGACGACGACCGGGGCATGGGGGCCAACCGGATGCGCGAAGGCGTCTTGGTGGACATTCGCGTCAGCGACGTGGCGATGGCGGCGATCGGATCGCTGCTGGGCAAACGGACCGACGAAATCGGCTTCACAGATGACGCCAACTATCCCAATGTCGGTCTCCACCTGGATCGCTTGGCCTTGCCCGTCGTTCCGGACGCGAAAACAAGCCAGCGGCGACGCACCATTCGCGAAAACGTCGACGCGTTGCTGCGGGTTCATCGCCTGAACCGCCGAAAGGCGGCCCGGGACGAACCGTCCGCTGACGCCGAAGTGCCCGCCGCCGAAGTGCCCGCCCCGTGACGGACCGGCCGGCAAGGACCCGGCCGCGAACCCGACCGGGCGGTCGGCGTGTCGCTAAAAGAGTCGCCCCTTGGCTATACTAGAACGAAAGCCACCCGACATCCGCGATCCGAATTTCCCCGACGGCGGACGCCCGACACGACTACGACTCGAGAGGACCCCGACAGCGTGAATGGATACATCGACTTCTGCGACGAATACTATGTGAACATGAACTTGAGCACAGAGATGGAGTTGCCCGAAGGCCGCGAATCGCTGCTGCACTATTTCGAGCAGGTCCGACGACGCTATCCCAAAATGCTGAATTTCTACGCCCGCGAGAAAAACGAATTCGTCTTGGAAGAAGAAAAAGACCAGGGCACTTACCGCTGGGTCAGCATCGAAAGCAAGCGACTCAACAGCGGCGTCGTGAATCCGGAATCCTACGATTCGGCGTGCGAGCAACATCGCTCCGTCCTGGACTTGGTGCCTTATGAGCTATCCGTCAGCCCGCTGGATTGCGAATCGCTCAGCGTGATGCTCGGCTTCGACTTCGCCTACAAGGGCAACCACAATGAAATCTTGTGCGAAGCGATCGGCGTCGCTCCGGCGCTGGAAAAATTCGTTTCGCTGCCGTACGGAAAAGTTTTGTCCAACGAACCGGCCATCCAGTTCGCGCTGGACGAAGATTGCCGAACGCAATGCCGCATCAGTTTCGAATCGCGCACGAACGCTTACCAAATCCGCACCGGCGATTTCACCGAAGACCAGTTGAGTGTCTACCTGACCGTGCGTCGTTACGACAGCTTGGGTGCCGCCGAAAGCTACGTTTCGGAATTCGAGCGGCTGTCGGCGCTGTGCCGTGATCTGGTCGACGAATACTTGATCGAAAGTGTGCTGCGACCGCTACAGAAATCGATCTCTCTACGTTAATCCCCTCTCGGAGTCTCGAAATGCGTTTCGTTCCCTTTGCCTCGCTCGCGTTGGCGTTGATCGCCCTGGCGGTGCCGGGTGCCGAGGCACAACAGGTTGACGAGGAAGCCATCGGTGCCGGGATCACTTACGGCGGCGAATTGCCGACGCCCGAACCGGTTCCCGACACCCAGCCGGAGGACGCCGTCGACGAGGTGACGGCCGGCGATGAAAACGTTCAAAACGAACAGCAAACAGGCACCGAGCAAACTTCGCAAAGACCGTCCAGGAATCGGCCTTCGGTCGACGCGGTGGCCGCAGCGGCCGATCGACTTGCCGCCCGAATCAATGACTTGCCGCTGGACATCGAGCAGTCCGCCCAGTGGGTCGCGGTGGCCGACCAGATCCGCGACGACGTCCGGATTCTGCAGCGTGACAACGAAGCGACCAACGACGATGCCCTGCGAGGCATCAGTCGGTCGGCACGGTCGCTCGATCGGGCCCTGAGCCGCGTCTTGCAAGCCGGATTGCCGAGCGATCAGTTCGCCGACGTTCGTGACGCCCGCAGCGTGTTGAACGAACAACTGATGACCGCCTTGGCTCCGCTGGAATCGGCCGCCGGAATCCAGCCGGCCCGGCAAGATTCGATGGCCGCGTCGGGGCAGGACCCGTCCGGCCGCGGTCGCGTGCTGGCCCGGCCGCCGGCGGCCGGCACCGACTTGTCGGATCGCCAACTGTATTCGTCGCGGCGGCCTTTGTTGCCCGACGCCCGGTACTCGGATCGCTACGATCGTGGTCTCGAGGTGCCGGAACGCTATGACTGGAACGACCCGCCGCTCGGACCGAATTTTTCGTTCCGCTTGGAAGTCCCCTTCGGCGTCGCCCCGGCGTTGCCGCCGGCTTACGGATACCGTTACGGCTACGGACCGGCCTACGGCGTGCATCCTTATCGTCACGGTTACCTCGGGGTCCCGTACGGCTACGACAACTTCCTCTATCGTGGATACGGCTTGTCCCCGGCGGTGCCCGTGTTGCCCTACGGTCATCCGGCCGGGATTCGGCTGAGCTTTCCGGTCGCTCCGTTCGGTTTCGGCTTTTGATCGCCGAACGCCCCTGACGAACGCTTCGCCGGCGGAGGGTCGTCGGTTGCTCCCTTTCCGTCATGGTAGAAACACGGGACAATTCGCCTCGTTCGACTACCTTTCGCCCAAGTGGATGTATCGCGGTGCAGCAGATCAAAATCTTCAAATCGGTCGACAGTGAATTGCATGATTTGGAAAAGACCATTAACCGCTGGATGAAAAAAAGCGGTGCCCGGGTCCTTTCGGTGACCGGTAATCTTGCCAATCAAGGCACCAGCAGCGGTCCGGGCATGAACACGTTCGCCGCCGGCGACGTCCTGATCATCGTTCATTACGAAGTCGACGCGTCGAGTTGAACTCGGCCGGGTTCAACTTGACTCGGGTCGTTTCGATTCCTCGTCGCCATCTCCCGCACCTTCCTGCGAGCCATTCGCGTGACATCGACCCCAGAACTCCCCTCGCCAGGGACGTCCAGCGAGGCGTCAAAAACGAAGTCCGTCGTTTGGCCGTTCTGGCTGGGCCTGAGCGTCTTGGCCGTGACCGGCTTGATCGTTTTCGTGATTCAGTCGAAAGCGCACGAGGACGATTTTCAAATCGCTTTCATCCGCTCGACGACCGCCACGTTGATCGGAAGCGTCTCGGGGCTGATCCTGTTGCAGATCGCCGCGCGGCGTGCCGGTCGTCGGTTTTTGATCCCCAAGTTGATCGTCGCCGGTTCGATCGCGGCCGTCGCGTTGCTACGTTTCGACGGTTTCAACGGTGAAATGAACCCGAGGTTGTCGTGGCGCTGGAACGGTCGGCCCGAGCCTCCGCCGATGGTCGACACGGTCGCATCCGCCCGGCCTGAGAGCTCGGACGAGGCGGGCGGCGACGCGACAAGAGCCGACGCGGATGACGTCGGGGTCGAATCGACGGCCGGCGTCAAACCTTCCGCCGGACCCCAGTCTTTGGGCTTCCTGGGAAACGATCGCACGGGAATCGTCCCGACGCGAGATTTCGCCGTCCCGAGCAGCGCCGACGATGTCAAGGTGTTGTGGAACGTCGGCGTGGGCGCGGGGTGGGGATCCTTTGCCGTGGCCGATTCGATCGCCGTCACGCTGGAGCAACGCGACCGAGAAGAATGGGTCACCGCGTACGAACTGGACACGGGCCGTCTGATTTGGAAGGTCACCGAAAACGCGTATCACTATCATCCGCTGGGCGGCGAAGGCCCGCGAAGCACCCCGGTCATCGAGGGATCGACCGTATACACGCAAGGCGCCACGGGGATCGTCAAAGCGATCGACTTACGCGACGGCGCCGTGCTGTGGTCGGTCGATCTGCTCGAACGGGCCGGCTGGACGCAGGAAGAATCCGAGACGGAGATTTCCTGGGGACGGTCGGGGTCGCCGTTGTTGGTCGGCGGCTTGTGCGTCGTCCCGTTCGGGGCTCCCGCCGGCGGCAAGTCGGCCGAGTCGCGCGGCTTGATCGCGCTAGACAAAGACTCCGGTGCAACGATTTGGACGGCGGGGGAAGATCAGATTTCCTACGCGTCGCCCCAGTTGATGGATTTTTCCGGCGACGAATCCGACCAAAGCGACGATCCTGTCGATCAACGCCAAATCGTGATCGTCAACGAAGCATCGATCAGCGGGCACGCCGTCGACGACGGACAGGTCTTGTGGTCTTTCGATTGGGACGGCGATTCGTCCGGTGGCGCGAATTGTTCGTCGGTCGTTCCCGCCGGGCCGAACCGGTTTTTGATCGGCAAAGGCTACGGCGGCGGCAGTGCTTTGGTGCAGATCAAAAAAGGTTCGCCTTGGTCGGCCGAGGCGATCTGGACAAGCACGCGGCTGATGAAAACCAAATTCAATCATCCGGTCGTTCGAAACGGCGTCGCGTACGGCCTGAGCAACGGGATGCTCGAAGCGGTCGACCTGGCACGGGAACAGCGACTGTGGATCCAGCCACGTTCGGGACGCTTCGGTCAGGGCCAGGTCGTCTTGGCGGACGACGTGTTGGTCGCGCAAGCCGAAACTGGCGAAGTCGCGTTCTGTGACGCGAATCCGGACGAATATGTCGAGCGATACCGCTTGCCGGCGATGCAGTCCAAGACGTGGAACATCCCGACCTCCGCCGGACGGTATCTGTTGGTACGAAATGACCGGCAAGCGTTTTGTTTTTACTTGCCCGAGCGAGGAAGCACGCTTTGACCACGGACCCGCGAAGCATCGACATCGAGCCCTTGGATTTTTTGGTCGTCGCGCCCCATCCCGATGATGCCGAAATCGGCATGGGCGGCACGATCGCCAAAATGATCGACGAAGGAATGCGCGTCGGCGTGCTGGATTTGACAACCGGCGAGCCGACACCGCACGGCAGTGAAGCGATTCGTCGCGGCGAGACCGCGGTGGCCACCGAGGCGTTGAAGCTGACGTGGCGCGGTAACGCGGGCCTGGCCAACCGCAGCCTGGAATCGACGCTGCAGGCTCGTGAATTGGTCGCCAGTTTCTTTCGCATGCTGCGTCCACGCTGGTTGTTCGCGCCGTATTGGATGGATGCCCATCCGGATCACGTCGCGGCGACCGAGTTGGTCGAAGCGGCCCGGTTTTGGTCAAAGCTCAGCAAGACCGACATGCCGGGCGAAAGGTTCCATCCGCAACGCGTGTACTACTATTTCTGCATCCACCTGCGTCTGGCCGTTCAACCGACCTGGATCGTCGACATCAGCGACCACTGGGACCAGAAAATGACATCGGTCAGGGCCTACGAAAGTCAATTCATCACCGGGCGGCCGACCGAACCACCGACGATTCTGGACCGCATCCGCGACGACGCTGCATACTGGGGCAAACTGATCGAACGAAAATACGGCGAGCCGTTCGCGACCAAAGAACCGTTGGCACTGGGGTCAATCCGAGATCTGATCTGATCTGATCTGATC
>CAYVRC010000032.1:39122-42156 GCA_964453205.1 uncultured Pirellulaceae bacterium
CGATGCGATGCGATTGCGGTCAGCGGGTGCCCCCTCGGCTCGCCGTCCGGTCGACCGGTTCCGGGGCTACTCCAAACGTTGACCGGCTGCGATACTGTTTCGCCGCGGGCCGGCGGAAACGGGCTCGCGAACCAATTTCACTCAAACGGCTTCACCTTAACGGAGACAGAGAAATGGCCGATTCAGCTCTCATCGATCAGCTCAACGAAATCCTCAAACACGAGTGGACAGGCGTCGCCCAATACGCTCAAGCCTCGTTCATCACCGAAGGCGTGTGGCGCGAAGTCTACGCCGAAAAGTTCCTGGGGGACGCAAAAGAGTCGTTCGGCCACGCGCAGTTGGTCGGCGACAAGATCGTCGCCCTCGGTGGCGTCCCGGTGGCGACACGCAACGAGATCAAGCAGTCCAAGGTGTTGCACGAAGTCTTGGAATTCAGCTTGGCGTTCGAAGCCAAAGCCGTCGAAATGTACACCAAGGCGATCGAATTGGCCGAGCCTCAACGATCCTTGGTCGTCTTCTTGGAAGACATCTTGAAAGAGGAACAGGAGGGCGTCGACGAGTACACCAAGCTGCTCCGAGAAACCCCAGCGGAGACCGCGTCGGTCAGCGATTCGACCCGCAAGACCGGCTAGACGATCTCTCTCAGACGGGCTTCCGCAGGCAGAAAAAGCTTGTCGCCGAGCCGGCAAAGATCAGGCATTCCAGCCATTGCGATCCCAACAAGGCGACGGCAAAACTCCACGCGATCAGCACGGCCACACCGGCTTTGCGAGTCGCGTTGTGCCAGGCGGCCAATATTCCGGCAGGTAGCGAAAAGGCGATCAGGAACGTCAAGACGTCGTGAACCCACGTCGTCGTCAGCAACCCTTCGGTCCAGTCGATCGATTTCAGCCCCGCCGGCTCGGCCAATGCCACCGCGCCCAGCCCGTTCCACCACACATCGCCGTTGAGCGTCCCCGCGGCGAAAACGGCCGCGACGATGGTGAATTGGCAGACGAACAACCGTGTGCCGAAACCCGTCCACCAAGAAACACGTTTGGTGCTTGTCGCGATGGCCAGAGAGAACATGGCCAACGACAGGAGCGTTTCGGTCATGCCCGCCAGCATCATCAAGCGATTCGCCGCCGCGACGATCCAAAACCACAAGACCCACGTCGTCAGGCGAGGGACCCGTCCGCTGACGACACCCAGCGAAAGCGTGATGCCCGCGATCAGAAAGACTCGATAGGCCGCTGCCGAATCGAACCACCACAGCGGAGACAGATAATAGCGTGCCTCCGATTGCAGATCGGCTGCGCTCAAGAAGTCGCCGATCGATTGTCTCGACAACAAGCCCTCGTGGCCGACCCACAAGGCCGCGTCGGTCAGTGCGGATAAGAAATAGAACCCGGCCGACAAGGCCATCGTGCCCCGCAGCCAAATCAAACGCTGCGGATTGACCTGCGGATTCCAAAATCCGGTGTCCGATGAAATCGTCGATCGGATCCCGGCGTGATTATCGTTCATGGCGCCACCGCCCGTCCTTCGGTCGGGGGCGAAAACCGATCGGTGGGCGTTGCCTTTCGATTCGGCGAGTCGTCCGGCGGTGTCGTGTCGCCGCCACCGGAAGGACTCGACGCGTCCTCGTCTACGGCGATCGCGACCAGCCGCGTCGGTTGCAAGTTCGCCAAGTTGATTTCGTCTTGGCGTCTGAGAATTCGTGCTTGGTAAACCGGCGGTGCGTTGTCTTGAACGACGTCCGACAACAACGTGGGCACGCGGACCATCCGAATCGATTCCGCCTCCGGACGTCCCGAGATCAAGGGACGCAGCCAACGCGCCACCAAGCCGTACTGTTCGTTTTCGGCCAGCGTTGCTGCGGCGGAAAAAAATCTTTGCCGCCGGTTCGTCGCCTCGACGCCGGTCGACCCCCAGTCGATGTCGAGCCAGTCCGATTCGGCGGGCTCCGCCTCGCCGGAAACCTGCACCCGAATCTCGGCTTCGTCCAGGCGACCGTGCGGCAGTCGAGCCGGTTTGCCATCGGCGCCGAAACGAGTCGCCCGCAGATACGGCTGGGCATAGGCCAACGCCTGGTCAAAAGTTTCGGGCAGTCCGATCGGCTGCATCAGGGACAACGTGCAAACGGCAAGATGAACGACCGCGAAGCCGACTGTGACTCGACGAATTCGGCGTTGCCGCGGTGTGACGTCTGCCGACGGCGGCTCGGGCTCGGTCCTATTTTCCGTCACGTTGAAACGATTCTTTTTCCGGCGGTTTGGCATGAAAGGTCACCTTAATCGGAATCATCTCTGCGAATAGCCCGCGAACCCAGGCGATGCCGGCCGTGTCCCTGTCCGAGGCCGTTGACCGAAATTTGCCGGCTAGATATGTTCTGAATTCTCACGGTGGCTGTAGCTCAGTCGGTTAGAGCGTCGGATTGTGGTTCCGAATGTCGGGGGTTCGAATCCCCTCAGCCACCCTGTTCAGAAGCAACGTGTTTTGCAGGCTGAAACGCCATCCGGCGTTACCACCCTTTTGGTGTGCGGCCCCGTTTGACAAGCCGATCTGTACCGAAAAACTGTCCTAACGGGCTGGTACAGGTCGGAGAAATGGGAGACCTCACCATGCCACGACCCAAAGCAAAGGCACCGGCGCGTCGCTATCACATCAGCGGCCAATCCGTCGTCACGATCGCCGGACGAGACATCTATCTCGGTAAACATGACTCGCCCGAGGCGATAGCCCGCTACGCTGTGCTGATAGGAATCTATCAACGGAATGGGCTCAGCATTCCCGAGGATTTTGATCCTTCTTCGTTGGATCAGCTGGCGGCCGTACTTCTCGGATCGGCACCGAATATCGTCGCAACAGACCAATCCAAAGAACCGCTTTTGGTCCGTCACGTGACCGCCCTGTATCGTGAGCACGTCAAAGAGAAGTACCCGAGCAAGGAGCAAGAACGCCATCGCTACGAAAGATTATGCAACCAACTGGACGACCATCACGGGGACGTGACTGTTGACCAGTTCGGCCCGGTTCGGCTCAAAGCGTTCAG
>CAYVRC010000033.1:0-42046 GCA_964453205.1 uncultured Pirellulaceae bacterium
CCCGGCATGTTGGCGTTCCAGTCGCTCGGGTGGGCAGGCATCATTTGCGTCGTCATCGCCGGTTGGACCACGGCGAATCCGACGATCTATCGGGCGGGACTGGCGTTCCAAGGTGTCGTCCCGCATTGCTCTCGCACGACCATGACGTTGGTCGCCGGCGGCGTGGCGACGTTGGCCGGTGCGTTTCCGAACCTGTCGGCCCAGTTGTTGGATTTTGTCGGCACTTACGGCACTGTCTTGGGGCCGATGGGTGCGGTGATCTTCGTCGACTTTTACTTGATCAAGAAGTTCGGTTTGCGAGACGAGTTCGCCGCGCACAGCGGCCAGGCGGTCAACCTGGCCGTCTTGATCGCCTGGCTACTGCCGGTCGCCGTCGGACTGTATTTGATTTTTGAACAAGGTTTGTTTGCCGCCTACGCCGTCGTTCCGTGCTGGATCGCGTGCGGCTTGATCTACTTGGGGCTCAGTTTTCTGTTGCAACCGAAGACGCCGACGGCAACCATGCCGGCCCGATGACGAAAAAGATCCGCGATCATTCGCCCCCCCTTCATTGAATTCAGGAATTGATCCTGACCGTCGCATCCAAGTCGGTTTCGCTGGCGGCCTTGGCGGCGATCGTGCTGCCCTGCCTGTTTTTCATCGGCGGGGCGATCGATTTGGACGCCGTGAAATGGATGGCGTTGGCCGGCACGGTCGTGTGGTTCATCGTCACGCCGCAGTGGATGGGCAAGCGGACGCCCGAGATCATCGAGAAGGTGGAATCCGAACAAGTCCGAATCTAAAGGGTCTCCAGCGCGGCCGCCGGGATCAAAGCGGCAGGTCTTCACGAGTGACGTACCAGCCTTCCGGCGGCGTCGGCAGGCCGAACGCCTTGTGGTATTCGCGTTGACGAAGTTCGATCCAAACCAAGGTTTCCTGTGCCAGCCTGGACGGTGCCCGGCGGATGGCTTGCCGCGCGAGTTTTTTGGCGGTGCTGAAGTCTTGCCGGGCGGCGGCGGCGAGCGCCAGATTCACCAAGGCCGAGACCTGGATCGGATTTCCGTCGACCACGTCTTGCCATATTTCCTGGGCTTCTTTCCAGCGTCCGGCCATGGCAAGCGCGTTGCCGCGGCGGACTTCACGACTGCCCGGCAACAGGTAGGGCACCGACAAGGGCACGTCGTCACGGCGGGTGAAGGGGATGATCAAGCGGTTGGTGTCACGGGCCGCGGCGGCCAGCAACGCCGTCTTGGGATCACCGATGAATGCCAAATCCGGATAACGCTGCATCGCGTCGTCCAACCGAACGTTGATCGGTCGCCCCAGCGGGGCCTGCCGGCCCGAAGTGTCCGTCAGACGCCAAGAGACGGTGAGATGTTCGGGCGACTTCGCGTCGTCGGACGACGATTTGTCATCGACACGAGTGTGTGGATGCCGTGGATCCCTGCGTCCGGAGACCACACCCTGCAAGAGCAAGTCGTAGCCCTGGGATCTGGCCAGCGGCAACAGGCTGACGTCGCTCGGGACGATCCCGGTGGGCAAGTCCTCGACGGCCGAGACCAGGCGAATCGTTTCGGAGGCTTCATCGTCACCGGCCGCGGCTTTCAACTGGGCGACGGTCGACAGTTGAAGTTCGCGTCCCCGATCCCGTGGCGATTGTCGGATCAGTTGCTCGATCAGCGGTCCGGCGATATCGGACGGTCCGTCGACGCCGGCGATGACCACGCGTTTCGCGACGGCCGATTCCAGTTCCGGCGGTTGCCAAACGTGCATCGGCGCCGTCGCGCGGCAGCCGAGCGTCAGCATCACGATCCCCAACAGCAGCGGCGGACTCCGACGCGGTGCCCCGGCACAGACGGACGGTCTGGCCCGACGATTCCCGCGGAAAACCTTGCTTGATGGACGCATGGGGGCGTGGATATGCTTTTTCGGCGAAAATCGTCAAGGCTTAAAATTTTGCAACAAGTGGGAAACGATTGCAAAAAATACCGATGTTCCCATCCGCTTCGACCGCACACTCGCTTCCCGGGCGATTCACTTAAACGTTTTGCTGGAAACAACTTAAGGCGAATGCGAGTGTTTCAACCGACCTTTGGCACGAGGGGTGCGTTAGAGCTTTTTCGACAAGCGAGCCGTGCCGGACAAAAGCCGACTCGCTTCCTTTTATCACCATGACCTGCTGAGCGTTCTCGACGACGGCGGGGCTAACTGCCCGAAAGGCAAAGGAAACTGCCATGTTGGTTCTGACACGCAAAGCGAACGAAACGATCCTGATCGGCGACGACATCAAAATCACGCTGGTCCGCGTCAAGGGCAATGCCGTTCGCATCGGTATCGAAGCCCCGGACGACATCTCGATCCTGCGTGGCGAATTGGACGTTTGCGGAAAATCCGCCGACGAAGCCGGCGAGCAAGCGGCCGTCGATCCCGAATCCGCCGTATTCGCTCACCCCGTCCTGAAAGCCGCTCCCTCGGCGAATCGGGTCTCCGATGCGACCATCCGGCATGCCCGCCACCGTCAAGTCTTTTCCGCCCGCATGAAGTACCCGACCGTCGGCATCCCGGCGTCGGACGAGGGAAAAGCCCCGTTGGCCGGATTCACCCGGGCCCGTTGAGCGGTTCGCCGCGGCCTGACTTCAGGTCGAACTTGCCGAAGCGGGCTCGGCATCCGGGTCTTCCGGATCCGATTCTTCCGATTCGGCCTTGGTTTCCGATTTCCACAGCGACTTGATCGGCGACCCGAACGCGAAGAAACAGAACACCAGGGGCAGGGCGATCCAGTGCAGCAAGAAGACGCAAAACACGATGAACAGGGCTTGACCGATTTGGTGCGGCGCCCGTCGTCCGCCGACCCACTGCTGGACGATGTGCGGATACTGGAATCTTGAAACCATCAGAAACGCCAGGATCAGAGCCAACCCGGGGATCACATAATGTGACGCGGTCAGCGACGATTCGGCGATCCTGCGGATGAACGTCGGCATCGATTCCTCGGACGCCAGTTCGGCCAGGTCGGGCATCGCGACGGCGAAAGCCGCCAACGTTCCGGCCGCCGCGGGACTGGGCAAACCGTCGAATCCGTCGTGCGGATCGTCGGCGGCCGTTTCCACGTTGAAGCGTGCCAAGCGGATCAGGACGCACAAGGTGAACAACACGCCGATGGCCCAAGTCAGTCGCTGTGGCAAGCGGTCACTGATCTGCCAAACGATGACGGCCGGCGCGGTTCCGAAAGTGATCGCGTCACACAGGCTGTCCAGTTCCGCGCCGAAACGGCTGGCTTGACCGGTCAGCCGAGCCGCCGAACCGTCCAACGCGTCGAACAGCATTCCGAAAAAGATCAGTGCGCCGGCGGCGAACAATTTTTGCTCCGGCGGCCATGCCAACGTGGTGCTCATGGCGATCGCGATCGCCCCCATGCCGCAAACCCCGTTGCCCAAGGTCAGCAACGTCGGCAGCACCGCCAGCGTGACTTTGCGACGTCGTTTTCGCCGCTTTCCGTCGCGTCGAAATCGACGCGACCGCCGAGACGTCTGGTCGGCCTGGGAATCGGGGGCTTCTTCATCGATGTCCGCCGGGTCGTCAAACTCCGGCTCATCGATCAGCCCGCGTGTCAGTTCACTCATAGTTTGCCAATATCGTGTTGCCCGGCGACGATCCGTTGGCCGATTTCCGCAGTGATCTTGAGTGACGGATCGTCCGGCACCCGTCGTTCGGTTCGCGAGCCCAGCTTAATCATCCCGAACATCTCGCCACGGGAAAAAACGTCACCCGGCTTGGCCCAACAGACGATTCGGCGGGCGAACCGGCCGGTGATCTGGCGAATCCGACAATAGCGGGCCGCCCCGTCGAGCCGTTCGTGTTCGTCGGCGGCGATTCGAAGCACCACGTCCAGGTTCTGATTTCCCCGCGCCGATTCGGGACGCAACGCGTTCAGAAATTTTCCGGGACGATCACGGACCGAGACGACTTCGCCCGGCAAAGACGCTCGATTGGCGTGGACGTCAAAAATCGACAAAAAGATCCCGAATCGGACGCACGGCCCCAGTTCCGGATCGTCGGCGCGATCGATTTGGACCAACTTGCCGTCGGCCGGCGAAACCACCGTTCCGAGGACCGACGAAACGGCACGCACCGGATCGCGGAAATACTTCAAATCGCGTGGGGCAGCCGGGTCAAACGGCAAGTCCCCGGCTTGTCCCTGACGCAGATCTCGCATCCGCGAAACGTAAGTCGGACAGAATTTTCGCAGCAGCCATCGGCGGCATCTTCCCCACGCCGACTCGATCGACATGACGACACCGCCGCCGGGTTGGATCGACTCGATTTGCGGATCCATGCCCTCGGGCACGGGAGGAATCGGCGGGGCGGTGGTCGGGGCGGTACTCATAAGGTTTTAGCCTATCCGCTATAAAGGAATGCTGTCGATACGCTTGCCTTGGCGTTCTCGCTCAACTTTTTCCCCCGGCCGACCGACGACTGATGACACCCCGTTACCTGCTGCCATTTGATTCACGCCGGTCGCTGCACCGATTCGCCGACGTTCTGATCATCGGGGGTGGCCTGGCGGGTCTGCGTGCGGCCAACGCCGTGTCGCCCAATCAGTCGGTCGTGGTGGTCACGAAAGATCTCCTGCGGGAATCCAACAGCAACTACGCCCAGGGCGGAATCGCCGGCGTGCTGGACCCCGAGGACTGTTTCGATTCGCACGTCCAGGACACTTTGATCGCGGGAGCCAACCTGTGTGACAGCGAAGTCGTCGAAATGGTCGTCCGCGAAGGCCCGCAGCGGATCGAAGAGCTGATCCGCTGGGGCACCAAGTTCGACGAGACCGACGGCGAGATCGCGTTGGGTCGCGAAGGCGGACACAGTTTCGAACGCATCGCCCACGCCCACGGCGACGCGACGGGGCGGGAGATCATGCGGGCGGTCATCGAGCGCACCCGAAGGGCGCCGAACATCGAAATTTTCGAGGACACGTTTACCGTCGACTTGTTGACCTACGAAGGGCGATGCCGGGGTGCGATCATCATCGAGGACGAAGGCCGAAACCCCAGCGGCCGACCGCTGATGGTCTGGGCCAAGGAGACCATCCTTTGCACCGGAGGAGCCGGCCAGATCTTTCGTGAATCGACCAACCCCGCCGTCGCGACCGGCGACGGGACCTCGCTCGCGTACCGCGCGGGCGTCGAGCTTCGTGACATGGAATTCGTTCAGTTTCATCCCACGGTTTTGTACATCGCCGGATCGTCAAGGTCGTTGATCACCGAAGCGGTTCGTGGCGACGGTGCCCACTTGGTCGACGTGACCGGCCATCGTTTCATGCCCGATTACGACCCCCGCGCCGAACTGGCCCCGCGGGACATCGTCAGCCAATCGATCGTCCGCCAGATGGCCGCGACCCAACATTCCAACGTGTACTTGGACCTTTCGCATTTGGACGCGGAGCGGATCAAGAAACGTTTCCCCGGCATTTTTGACGTCTGCGCACGGTTCGGGTTGGACATGACCGCCGATCGCATCCCGGTGCGGCCGGGGGCCCATTACATGATCGGCGGCGTGACCGTCGATCGCCAAGGCCGCACTTCCTTGCCGGGGCTGTGGGCCGCCGGCGAGGTGACCAGCTCGGGACTGCACGGCGCCAACCGTTTGGCCAGCAACAGTCTTTTGGAAGGCTTGGTTTACGGTGCTCACGCCGGCGAAGCCGCTTCGCGGAGCGCCGCCGAGGGCCCGCACACGTTGGTCGCCCAGCGGATCCAATCGGCCGAAAACCGAAGCACTTCGGAATTCGACATCGCGGACGTGCGTGTGTCGCTGAAAAGCGTGATGGGACGCCTGGTCGGCGTGCAACGGGATGCCGAGGGTCTGCGGGAAGCGGCCAACTCGATTCACTCGTTCGCCACTTACGTGATGGCCCACCAGTTCGATTCGGTCGAGGGCTGGGAGTTGCAAAATTTGATCACGACCGCTCAGTGCATGGTCGCCGCGGCGATGGCCAGACCGGAGTCCCGCGGCGTGCATTTCCGCACCGACCATGCGACACCCGATGATGAGAATTGGCGGCGTCATTTGACGATTCAAGTCGACATCAACGGCGGGCATCCGCAAAAAGGACCACTCAAAGAACCGGTCGGGGTCTTCGTCGAAGCGGTCAAGCCGTGACCACCTCGCCGGCCGCTTCGTCGGCACACCGACAGGAGCCTGGAGAAGGCTTCGTTTCCGATCACCACCGAATCCTATCTCTTCACCGACCACCGAACCGACAGAGATCCTCAGGGAAGGCCGAACATGAAGAACATCGTTCATGACAAAAACGAAGTCCCTGTCGTCGTCCACAGTTGCGTCCGTGGCCCGATCAAAGACCTGACCTTTTTACAGCGTTCGTTATTGTTCGCCGAATTGGCGATGATTGCCTACAATGACGAAGCCGAAGCGACCGTTGCGGCGTCGATGGCCGGATTCCCGGACCTCACCTTTTACGATCGAGACGGTTCGCAAGCGTTCCGATTTCGCAACGACTTTGACTGTGTGATCGCTTGTCGCGGGACCGAGCCGAATGAATGGAACGACATTCGCGCCGATGCCGACGCGGTATCCGTGTTGGCCGAAACGGTGGGTAAAGTTCATCGTGGTTTTAAAGCCGAAGTCGATGATCTGTGGCCGATGTTGGAAGCCGCTCTGGTCAGCAACGAGCAACCGTTATGGTTTTGTGGACACTCGCTCGGCGGCGCGATGGCGACGATCTGTGCCGGACGTTGTTTTCTGTCCCACATCGCCAGCAACCCGGAACAGCTTTATACCTACGGCAGCCCCCGGGTCGGCGACAAACGTTACGTGAACTTCGTTTCGCTGGACCACTATCGTTACGTCAACAACAACGACGTCGTCGCGCGGGTCCCGCCGGCTTGGATGGGGTACCGCCACAACGGCCACGAGGTTTACATCAACCGCAACGGCAAGATCGGCGAACTCAGCCACTTTTGGAAACGACGCGACCGCTGGCACGGCTTTCTGTGCGGACTGCGACGTTGGAAAATCGATCATTTCTCCGATCACTCGCTGCATGAATACATCAAAGCGATCGATCAGGCTGTCGAGAGCGAACGCGAATCGATGCGAGCCGGCGGCGGGGCGGTCGGTTCATCATCACTAGCCGGCGAGGCCCCCGCTCCGCCGGGTGTTCCGCCTGCAAAGTTCGACGACGCCCCGATGCCGTCGGCCGGGCAAGCTTCCACCGCCACGACCAGTCACCCATGACCACCGAAGGATCTCCCATCAATCACCCCAGCAAGGATTCAGCCGCCCGAACCGACGGTGACCTGGACCCTCAGTCACACGTCGACATCGGAGGCGTCCGCTTGAGGTTGGCGCAACCGCACTCCGCGCCCGCCCAGTGGATCGGTCAACAAGAAGTGCTGATGCAGTTGCTGGCGTGCTGGATCGTCGTGGACGATTTCGACATGCCGTTGACGCCACGTCTGATCGGCTCGCCGGGCGTCGGCAAGACTCAACTGGCCATCGCGGCGGCGAATCAACAGGAACTGCCGTTGTACATCTACCAGTGCACCGCCGACACGCGGCCGGAGGACTTGTTGGTCACACCGGTGCTCAGCCGGGGCGGCGAGATTGCTTATCACGCGTCGCCGCTGGTCACGGCGATGCTGCGTGGCGGCGTTTGCATTCTGGACGAAGGCAATCGGATGAACGAGAAATCCTGGGCGTCGTTGGCACCGTTGTTTGACAACCGTCGTTACGTCGAATCGATCGTCGCCGGGATCACGATTCCGGCCGACCGGGATTTCCGCGCCGCGGTGACGATGAACCAAGACGAATCGACTTTCGAGATCCCCGATTACATCCTCAGCCGGTTGCAGCCGACGTTGAAGGTCGGCTTTCCGAACAAGCAAGACGAGATGGCGATCTTGCAATATCACTTGCCGTTCGCCGAAGCGGAAATGCTGGCGATGACGGTGGAGTTCCTGCAGCGTTCGCACGAGCTGAAGCTGGACTTTTCGCCACGCGACGGCATCAACCTGCTCCGGTTCGCGCTGAAACGCTTGGCCCAGGACACGGATCATCCGATCAGCCGCGACGCCGCTTGGCAGGAAGCCCTGGAACGATGCCTGGGCGACGACGCGGCGGACTTGGAATCTTTGGCGCAACGCCGCAGCCGCACGCTCGGTGGGGACGCCGTCCCGCTGGGACTGGCCGACCTGTTTTTTGACCCCGACGACCCGCTCCATCCCGATCGAGACATCGAGGACGAGGATGAAGACGAGGACGATTAGTATCGCCTCACGCGGGCGATCAAGACGACCGCGATCCCGCCCAAAGTAAAATTGCCGATCCAGACTCCCCACGGGGGCACGTGTCCGTCTTTGGCCTGTTCCAACCCCAACAGGAACAGCGGAAAGTAAACCAGGATCGTCGGCAAAAAACACAGACCGAACGTCGACCAGTAGTCGCTGGATTTGGCGATCATCGCCAGCGGAGCACCGACCAAGACGAAAAAGAAACAGGTAAAGCCTTCCGCCCAACGCCGCCAGGGTTCCGTCTGAAGACGAATCAGGCGACTGCGACCGCCGATCAGCTCGTGCTCGATGGCCAAGCCCTTGGGGCCGGCGATTTCCTCGGGGCGCGACGACAAAATGGAAAAAGCGGTTTGAGCGGCCAGTTTACCGATCGCCGAGTGAGTCGCGTTGTCTTGTTGCCGCCGGGCGCGACCGATCAGCCGCAGCGGCATGTCCTGCGGCCTTGCCAAGGACAGGTCACGCGTCGTCAATCCGCTTTTCAAGGGAATCGGCAGCGACGTTTCGCCTTGCAGAATGCCGCTGAGATGCTTTCCCGATTCGATTTGACTGTCGACCAGCTTGATGATCAACGACATCGATTCGGGATCCAGCGTCAGTTCCCCTTCCGCCGCGGTGACTTTCAACGTCGGACTCGCGGAATCCTTGCGAATGGTCAACGCGGGTTGGATCAGTCGCTTGCCGATGACTTCGCGGACGTGAATCGAAAAGCCTTGGTCGGATTGATAGGAATGATCTTTTCGCAGCGTCCGATAAGCGATGTCCTCGATCGACAGCATGACGATGCGGCTCAGCCCCGGCTGACCCCATGACTTGGCGACGTCCGAGAGCGCGACAGAGATCGGGCTGAGCAAGGCGGCGAAAACCATCGCCGGTTGCAACAGTTTCAGCGGTGAAATGCCCGACGCTTTGACCGTCGCGATTTCACCGTCGGCGGCCATCCGGCCGTAAACACAGCACACCGAAAACAGGGCGGTCGCCGGCATCGCGAACTGCAACGCGACAGGTGCCATGTAAGGCATGATCCGGGCGACCGCGTCGGGACCGAGGCCTTTTCGCAGGAGTTCCCGTCCGACCACGATCAGCAACAACATCACCGTCAACACGACCAGCGCGACGACGAAGATCTTGACGATCTCACCCAAGATGTATCGCGTCAGGCGGGTGGGCATGGGCAAGGAACGACAGAACGTGGGGCGGAGACGCACGCGGCCCGAACGCAGGGACCGACGCGGACAATCTGAACCGTCGGGTCTATCAAATTCGCCCTCCGCACAGAAAGAGCGAACCCGAAGTTTCACGAAAGTTCCCGAGATGCCCTACCGCATCTTGTCTTCCGGCACGATTTTCTTTTCTTCCCAGTAAAAACCGTCGTCGCGTTTTTCCAGGATCCTGGCGGCGCTGCCCGGTGCCAACGGCTTTTCGTCCTCGGGCAGGTAGCTTTGCAGTCGCCGGATCACGTCGGCGTACCGCCGGCGATTCTCGGCGGCGTCCGCTTTCCCCGCGTGGATCAAATTGTCGTGTTCCAGCGGGTCCGCCGCCGTGTCGTAAAGCTCTTCGGCACCGTCGGCGTACACGACGTACCGCCATCGCGTGTCGCAGACGCTGTGGTTGCCAGCGTTGTGCGTGCAAATCGCCGGACGATCCCGTTTGGCGGACGGATCAAGCAGTTGCGGCACCAAACTTAAACCTTCTTGACCCTCGGGCACCGGCAATCCCGCCAGTTCGACCAGCGTCGGATACAAATCCAACAACTCGGCGGGCTGATCGGAGGCCACCGCGGCCGGGACATCGAATTCGGTCAGACCGTCGGGAACCGAAATGATCAGCGGAACACGCGTCGAGTGACGCCACAAAGTGTTCTTGCCGGAGACCGCTTTCTCACCCAGGTGGTAACCGTGATCGCTCCATAGCACCACGATCGTGTCGTCGGCAAAACCGGACGCATCGAGCTGATCCAAGACACGCCCGACCTGGCTGTCCACGAAACTGACCGACGCCAAGTAAGACCGCGTCAAGTTTTTCAGTTGGTCGTTTTCTTTCAGCCAGCTCGTCCGCGGTTCCGGCAAAAACCAATGGATGTACCAGGAGGACTCCGAGGTATCGTTACGATCGCCCGCCAAGATCGGCGGCAGGATCAATGATTCTTCCGGGTACATGTCGTACCATTTTTGCGTCACGTAACAGGGCACATGGGGCAGAAAGAAACCGGCGGCCAAGAAAAACGGCTGTTCGTCGTTCTTGGCCAAGCTTTGCAGCTGTTCGACGGCCCAACTGGCGACTTCCCAATCGCCTTTGTCTTGGTCTTCGTGCGGAAACGTTCCCCAGTCCATCAGCGGATTGTTGCCGCCGGGCGTCGGCCCGATCAACTTTTCTTTCGGCCGAGCCCCGACCTTTGCCCGCGGTCCCCACACGTCGGCTTCTTGCTGAGATCCTTTACCGCGGCCGTGGCCCCCGTGGTGGATCTTGCCGCCGAGCAGGGTCTTGTATCCGCCGGCGGCGAAGTGCTGCGGCATCGTGACCAGATCCGACAACTCGTCGACATCCCGAATCCACGGCCGCAGCCCGTAAACCCCCGTCGATGTCGGCCGTCGCCCCGTCATGATCGAGGTCCGGCTGGGGTTGCAAAGCGGAGCCTGGCAATGAGCGTTGGTGAAGGTCACCCCGCGGGCGGCCAGACGGGCCATCGCCGGCGTTCGAACTTGCGGATGCCCGCCGAGCGGTTCGATCCAATCGTTCAAGTCATCGATCGCGATCATCAAGACGTTGGGGCGTTTGGCGTCGGATCCGGAGGCAGCCGAACCCTGGTCCTGCGCCGACACGATCGTCGGGCAGACCGCGACGAACAACAACGGAAAAACAACGGAGGGCAACGCGGTACGCGACAAACGGAAACGAGAATACGAATGGTTCACGATTTACCTGGCGGGCGGGTTGGAAAATGCGGGCGAGAATTCGATGGCCCGACATTGTACTCCGTGCTCCGCCGCCAAGTGGGCAGGCGATCGTCGACATCCGCCCGTGATCGAATCCGCCGCCCTCAGGCCTCAGGTTCGTCGTTGCCCGGCTTGCGTTACTGGCCGGGGACGAAGTCGTTGCGGTGGATCTTCCAGTCCGACGGCGGCTTTTCGGGGATGAAGTTGTTCCAGAAATTCTTCAACTTTTGCATCTGTCCGTTGCGTGTCGCGTTGGTGAACTCGTAGATGTCCCGATGCGGAGCGGTCCGGTCGTCGTAGTTGGGGGCGTACATCACCAATCCGGCGGGCAGAAAGGAATCCTCGTGCAGGACGATCTGAACGAGTTTGTACTGCGCCGCGTCTTCTTGGCGTTTCGGCCAAGCTTCGATCATGATCAAACCGGCCTTCGGAGCCGTGACTTGACGGACCCAGTACCGCTGCTTGATGTCGTCGGCCCGCAGATTAAAAACGAAGGGAAGCGGACTGTTGATGATGCCTTCGCCTTGCAATTGTTCGGGCAACGTTTGAATGCGACATTCCTTTTGGCTGCGATCAAATTCGATCAGTTCCCGACCGTTGCACACCCAATGCTCTCCGTACTGGCCTTCCATCGGACCGTGCTCCGGCTTGCCGTCCTTCATGCCCTTGTAAAAGATCTTCTGTTCGACTTTGAATAAACCTTTGTCCGGCTTGGCGTACTTGATCGTGCCCAAAGCCGCCGACGCATAAATCCCGGCGGGTGCCCCGGTCGTGTCGTAATGGTATCGGTGGAACGTGGATTCAAGGGTGGTGGTCGCACCGCTTTGCTTTTCCCAGGCCACCAAGATCGCATCCAGGTGGGATTGTTCGTCGCGGGAAAGCTGGAACGGCGCGGCGGCCGGCGGCGTCGTTTGTCTGGCCGTCGCGACGCGTGCCTGCGGGTTGGCGGCGGCACCACGCTGCACCGGGGCGGTTCGGGGAGTCCCGGTTTGAGCCGTGGAGACCGGCAGCGGCATCCAGGTGTTCCAGGCCAAGATCGCCATCAGCATGGCCGTCGCGTTTCGCATCATCCTTGACGCCTATCAGTTTCAAGTATTGGAATTTCGGTAGCGGTCGCGCCGAATCCGCGCGGAATCGCCGGCGGGATTGTCCGCCGGGTTCCCCGACCCTACCAATTTCGAGCTTGCCGGCGAAAGGCGAAATCGCTGCACTGGCGCGGAGTCGGAAAACGTCGGGGTCCGCCGGTTAAAAGGCGACGGTGGTCTCGTGTTTCACGTCCGATCAGCCGGCAAATCCGTCGAATCTCTGACCGACGATCACGTTACAATGTGGTCGACGAACCGATTTTTCCCCTCCGCCTGCCAAGTGTTTCATGTTTCGATTTTTGCTCCTTTACGGATTCTCCGTTTCGATCACCTGTTCGACACAGGCCCAACCGACTTCGCCGGATCAACAGGATTCACGCCCCCCCGTCGTCGTGTTCCTATCCGACGACCACACGGTCACCGACAGCTCGGTTTACGGAAGCACCGAGATCGACACGCCGAACATGCAGCGGCTCGCGGACGCCGGCATGACGTTCGACCGCGCCTACGTGGCGTCGCCGTCGTGCGCGCCCAGTCGGGCGGCGTTGCTGACCGGAATCTCGCCGGCCCGAAACGGGGCCGAAGCGAATCATTCGCGGCCGGCCGCCGAGATCAAAAAGCTGCCCGCGTATCTGCAACAGCTCGGTTACGAAGTCGCCTCGTTCGGCAAAGTCGGGCATTACCGGCAAACCCCCGAGTACGGCTTCGACGTCGCCCGACACTTCAATTATCACGAAGACGTCGCGGTCGGCGAAGCGACCCGGTGGCTGCGGAATCGTGATTCCGACAAGCCGCTGTGCTTGTTCGTCGGCACGAATTGGCCTCACGTCCCCTGGCCGACGCCGGAGACGATCCCGGCCGATCACGTCGTCGTGCCGGATCGCCACGTCGATACGCCGAAGACTCGCGAGATGCGGCAGCGTTACTTGCAAGCGGTCCGCACGATGGACAACGAACTGGGCCAGGTCTACGACACGGCTCGAGACGTCTTGGGCGAGGACACGCTGTTCATCCACACCAGCGATCACGGGGCCCAGTGGCCGTTCGCCAAATGGAATCTTTACGAGGAAGGCATTCGAACGCCGCTGATCGTTTCTTGGCCCGGCCGAATCGAAGCGGGAGTCCGCACCGATGCGATGGTCAGTTGGATCGATCTGCTGCCCACGATCGTCGATGCCGTCGGTGGCGATCCTGTCCGCATGGCGCCGTTGAAATTGGACGGCCGGTCGATGATGAACGTCTTGTCCGGCGAAACGAAAGAACACCGCGACGCGATCTTCACGACTCACAGCGGCGACGGAAACTTCAACGTGTTTCCGACGCGAAGTGTCACGGAGGAACGCTACAAGTACGTCCGCAACCTGCATCCCGAATTTGAATTCAATTCGCACGTCACGAAAGTCGACAACGAAGACGTCTACTGGCCCAGCTGGGTGGAAAAGGCCGCCAACGATCCGGATGCCGCCGCGATCGTACGTCGCTATCAACGGCGAGCCCCGGAGGAATTGTTCGATCTGAAAAACGATCCCCAGGAACAGAACAATTTGGCCGGCGACCCGGAACACGCCGGCGCGCTGGCGCGGCTGAGCACGAAGCTGGACCTTTGGATCGCCGAACAAGGCGACACGCAAACCGTGTTCGGCGCTCCGGATCTGCTGCCGCGCGAAGGCCCTTCGCCGAACATCATCACGGTTTTCGTTGACGACATGGGTTGGGCCGACCTGTCTTGTTTCGGCGGCACCGACGTGCAAACCACCCACATCGACCGTTTGGCCGCCGAGGGTTTGCGGCTGACCAACTTCTACGTCAATTCGCCGATTTGTTCGCCCTCGCGGACCGCACTGACGACCGGCCATTACCCGGCGCGACACGACATCACGTCGTTTTTGAACAATCGCAAGAGCAACGCCGAACGCGGCATCGCCGACTGGTTGGACGTCGACGCGGTGACACTACCGGGAATGCTTTCGAAAGCCGGTTACGCCACGGGGCATTTCGGCAAATGGCACATGGGCGGGCAACGCGACGTGGGCGAAGCACCGTTGATCACCGAATACGGCTTTGAAGAATCGCTGACCAATTTCGAAGGACTCGGGCCTCGCGTCTTGCCGATGAAGGACGCCTACGACGGCACCGATCCCAAGCCGCACGCCTTGGGCAGCGACCAGCTCGGACGGGGCCCGATCATGTGGGAAGACCGATCGTTGATCACGTCACGTTTCGTCGCCCGCACGCTCCGGTTCATCGATGCGCAACAAGCCGAGGATTCGAATCGACCTTTTTACGTCAACGTCTGGCCCGACGATGTTCACTCCCCGTTTTTTCCGCCCGCGTCGCGACGCGGGGATGAGACGAAACGCACGCTTTACTTGAGCGTTTTGAAAACGATGGACGAACAACTGGGCGTCTTATTCGATCGTGTCCGCAACGACCCGGCGTTGTCACAGAACACGTTGATCGTGTTGGCCAGCGACAACGGTCACGAGCCCGGCGCGGGCAGCGGCGGTCCGCTGCGTGGCTTCAAAGGCAAGCTTTACGAAGGTGGCATCCGTAGCCCGCTGATCGTCTGGGGGCCGGGACTCGTTCGCCCCGAAGCGGTCGGCAGTGTGAACGACACGACGATCGCGTCCAGCGTCGATTTGGTCCGGTCGCTGATGACTTTGGCCGACGTCAAACCGCCGCAGGGCTACCGGCCCGACGGCGAAGACTTGATGGGCGTGCTGCTCGGATACAACAACCAAGCTCAACGCAAAGACCCGCTGTTTTGGCGACGTCCGCCGGACCACCCGGGCAACGAAGAACTCCGTTATCCCGACTTGGCCGTTCGTGACAAGCAATGGAAACTGCTGTGCAACATCGACGGATCGGCGACGGAGCTTTACGACTTGGACGCGGACATCGGCGAAGCGAACAACGTCGCGGCGGATCACCCGCAAATCGCAAAACGATTGAAGCGACTGGTGCTGGATTGGAACGAAACCCTGCCCGGCGACGCGGTCACCGAAGTCCCACGAGCCGAACAGGAAAAACGTTTCGGGAAACGCCGTTGGAAATGAAAGCGGCCTGTCGACGGCGATGCCGCCGAGGCAATGCCTTGACGGAGCCGGCGGTCAAACTTGGATCTGCCAGCCGTCGCGGTAGTCGCGACGGATCCAGCGATTGAGTTCCGGTCGACCTTGGATCTGCATCGCTTCGGCGTCCCAGACCAGTTCGGTTTCCGGGACCCGCTGCGCCATCACGCCCAGCAGGATCGTTTCGGTCATCGGGCCGGCCAAGTCGAAATTGGATTCGCAGCGGTCGATCTTTCCGGTGATCGCGTCGAACCACTCGACGTACTGACCACCGGTCCTGGGCAGCGAGGTTTCGGGCCACTCGAAGCCGTCGAGCGCCGAAGTCGGCCTCACGACCCAACGATTGTTTCCGCGATTGAAGAACAGCTTGCCTTTGTCGCCGACGATCACGCTGCCGTACTTTGAAAAATCCATGCCTTCAAGCACGTCTTGATCGGGATGGTTGTACTCGTTGCTGGTTTTGACCAGCTGCCAAGAATCACGGTCGAAATGGGCGTCGACGTAGCCGTCGTACCAGTGGAACTTGAAACCGCCTTTGGCCGCGTAGGGTGAATCGCCGAAGTCCCAGGTGATGACCGAATTGATCGGCGGGGAGAAATCGGTCCCGCCTTGTTGTTTGGCGACGACGCTCTTGGGCGGGCCCGGATTCATCGCCCAGTAACCCAGGTCCATGATGTGACAGGCCATGTCGCCCAGCGCCCCGGTGCCGTAATCCCACCATCCGCGCCACGCGAACGGCGCGATCCGCGGGCTGTAGTCGACCCACGGTGCCGGGCCGATCCATTGATTCCAGTCCAGCCCCGTCGGGACGGGTTCCTTTTGCGGCGGTTTCTCGAAGCCCTGGGGCCAAATCGGCCGGTTCGTCCAAGCGTGAATCTCTTTGACTTTGCCGATCATTCCCGCCCGGATGAGCTCGACGCAGCGACGCATGGGGTCGTTCGCGTGAGCCTGGTTGCCCATCTGAGCTTGGACGCCGTTGTCCCGGGCGACCTTGGCCATCATGCGGGCTTCCCAGATTCCGTGGGTCAGGGGTTTTTGGCAGTACACATGCTTTCCGGCCTGCATCGCCAACACCGACGCGTGAAAGTGGTGATGGTCGGGCGTGCCCACGGTGACCGCATCGACTTTGTCGCCCAGATCCGAGAGCATCTCGCGATAGTCGGTGTAGAACGCGGCGTCGGCGTTTTGGTTGACCGTGTCGCCGACCCTCTTCATCCTGCCGGTGACGTTTCCCATCCGACGCGGATCGACGACATCGACCAACGCGACGACCTGCATTCCGGCGTTTCGAGCCCCCGATACGTCGGAGGCGCCTTTGCCGCCCGCACCGATTCCGGCGACGGTCAATTTTTCCAGTTTCTTGTCGGCCAGCGCGGGAAAGAAATGAAAACCGGCCGCCGCACCGAAGGCGGCTCCGGCCACTTTTCCAAACGCACGGCGATCGACAGCGGGTCGTTGAAGATCTTTCTCAGACATGGCGGGGTGCTCACAAAAGACGGCTGGGATGGACACGCATCACAGATCCTGGCCCGCGGCGTCGCCGGCGCCTCCCACGATGCGTGCTCCGATTATAGGTCGGTAAGGGACCGTCCGGGGGTCACCGCAAAGCGACGCTTTGCGATCGCCCATACGTGAGTGATCGGCGTCTTCGGTTCACGGCTTCGGCGTCCCCCACACCGGACGCGCGTTCGCCGTGATTTCGGCGTCGATCTCGGTCAGGCGGGCTTTCAGCCGGGCGACGATTTCGGGATACGGCACACGCTGTCCGCCCTCGAAGGTCGTCGCTTTGCCGTCACGAAGCGGGTGGGCGCTGCCCCCGTGATTCTTGAATTGCAGCCACGGCCCGTTGTCGCTGGTGTAGATGATGTAGGTCTTTTCTGCCAATCCGAGGTCCCGCACCGTATCGGCCAAGCGTCCGACCTCCGCATCGATGTGCTCGATCACGCACGTGTAGGCGTTGGCCGGATTCGGGTCGTGGACGTCATCGGGAACGTACAGCGGGATGTGCGGCATCGAGTGCGGCAGATACAGGAAGAACGGCTTGTCTTTGTTGGCCGAGACGAACTCGATCGCCTTGTCGGTGTAACGCCTTGTGATCGTGCGCTGGTCGACGGGAAGTTCGACGATCTCTTCGTTCTCGAACAGTGGCGTCTTCCATCGGGTGATGCAGGTTTCTTGGTCAGCCCAAAGCGTATCGGAAGCCAGTTTCGGTTAGCCTTGGTTGTCCGGATGGTTCATGTCATTGGAATACGGGATTCCGAAATAGGAATCGAATCCGTTGGCACGAGGCAACGTCTCGGGATGATGGCCGAGATGCCATTTCCCGACGCACGCGGTCGCGTAGCCCTGAGACTTGAGGTGATCGGCGATCGTGTATTCGGTCGGGTTCAAGCCGTATCGGCTTTTGGGAAACAACACGTGACGGTGCATGCCGACACGTTTCGGATAGCACCCGGTCAACAGTGCGGCCCGTGAAGGCGAGCACACCGAACAGGCCGTGTCGAAACTCGTGTACTTGCGGCCTTCATCGGCAAGCCTGTCGATGTTCGGCGTCTTGATGGTCTGGGAACCGAAGCACCCCAAGTCGTTGTAGCCCTGATCGTCGGTAAAGACGATGATGAAGTTGGGTTTTTCGGCGCCGTGGGCTGTCGAGGAGCACACCCCCGCGAACGCAAAAATCGCCAGGGCCCGAATCGCCGGGGCCCGAATCGCCGGGGCCAGAGAGACGGAGATGGCAGCGCGTTTGTCGTTCATTCGATGTGCCGGGATGCAAGGAGCGAGACGGCGGGGATCTGTCGGCGACGAATTCTAATCGAAACGCCGAACCCGGGGCGAACCGCCGCGGGAACGCCGTGTCGATGGTTGCAAGCCGCGTCGATCCTCAGGGGCCAAGCCGCCAACCTCCCGCTTCGGCAGAAACGGATCACGCGATATGATTGGCCGCTTCGATGGAGACGACTTCGCCATCTTTCAACCACTCGCTGACCCAGTGATTCATGAAGACCGACGAGCTACGCGAAAAATACTTGGCCTTTTTCGAAACCAAAGGCTGCGTCCGCCGACCCAGCGACGTGCTGGTTCCGACTTGGGATCCGTCGGTCCTGTTCACGCCGGCCGGGATGAACCAGTTCAAAGATCATTTCCTGGGCAAGGTCACGCTGGACTTCACCAGGGCGACGACCTGTCAAAAATGCCTGCGGACCGGCGACATCGACAACGTCGGCCGGACGGCGTACCACCACACGTTCTTTGAAATGTTGGGCAATTTCAGCTTCGGAGATTATTTCAAGGAGGACACCATCGCCTGGGCCTGGGAATTCCTGACCGAGAAGAAATGGCTCGGGCTGGACCCGAACCGGCTGACCGTCACGGTTTACAAAGACGACGACGAAGCAGCCAAGATCTGGCACGAAAAAATCGGACTGGCGACCTCGCGGATCACCCGGATGGAGGAGGACGAGAACTTTTGGCCCGCGTCGGCCCCCAGCCAAGGTCCCGACGGCGTTTGCGGCCCTTGCAGCGAAATCTACTACGTCCTGGACGACGGCAGCGACGTCGAGATCTGGAACTTGGTGTTCACCCAGTTCAATCGCGTCGGCGACCCGCCGGACAACTTGCGTCCCTTGCCCAGCAAGAACATCGACACCGGGATGGGCCTGGAGCGGACCGCCAGCGTGTTGCAAAACGTCCCGACCAATTACCACATCGACATCCTGATGCCGATCGTTCAGGCCGCCGCCGAAGTCACCGGCGTGCCTTATCAGTACGAAAGTGATAACGGACGCCGACTACGACGCATCACCGATCACATCCGTGCGGCCGCGTTCGCCGTTCACGAAAACGTGTATCCGGGTGCCAACGGTGCCAAATACGTCATCCGTCGACTGATTCGCCGCGCCGTTTTGGACGGGCACCAAATGTCGCTGCGGGATCCGTTCCTGTACCAATTGGTCGGCACGGTGGCGGAAGTGATGAAGCCGGTTTATCCGGAGCTGTCCGAGACGATCCGACGGGTCGAAGGCGTGATCCGCAGCGAAGAGGAAAGATTCTTTGCGACCATCGACGCGGGACTGCAACGGATCGATCGGATCTTCACCGGCATGGAGGAATCCGGCAGCGGCATGATCGACGGAGCGCAGGCCGCCGAGCTGTACACCAGCTACGGCGTGCCGCCCGAGTTGCTGCAACAACTGGGAACCGAGAAAACGTTCACGTTCGATTGGGAAGGTTACGCCGAAGCGATGCAGCGTCACGCCGAGGTGTCCGGCGGCGATCAGTTCAAACTGTTCCAAACCGGGCCGCTGGAAACGTTGAAGGAATCGCTGCGTCACACCAACTTCGTCGGCTACGAAACGACCGTCAGTGATGCGGTCGTCAAAGGCATCATCACCGGGGACGGTCGCGACGAAGACGACCAGGGCAAACTGGTCAAGTCGCTCCGGGCGGACAAAAAATCGCCGTGCCGTTTGGTGCTGGACGTGACGCCCTTTTACGGCGAATCGGGCGGCCAAGTCGGCGACGTCGGGGTGATCCGCGGCGAGGATTTCGAATTCACCGTGACCGACACGCAAAAGCACGGCGACCTGTTCGTCCATCACGGCGTGCTGAATTCCGGCACCGTTCACGAAAGCGATGCCTGCCGAGCGGTCGTCGACGAGGAAAACCGACAGGCGATCAAGCGTGCCCACAGTGCGACGCACATCCTGCATTACGCCCTGCAAAAAAATGTCGGCCGGCACGCCCAGCAGCAAGGCAGCAAAGTCGAAGCCGACCTGCTGCGGTTCGACTTCAGCAATCAACAAGCTTTGGACGAAAACGCCATCGCCGCGATCCGCACCGACGTCCTGGAACGGGTGACGACCGACGACCCGATCGACTGGAAAACCGTCGGATTGGCCGAGGCTCGGACGGCCGGCGCGATGATGTTGTTCGGGGAAAAATATCCCGATCCGGTGCGGATGGTTTCGATGGGCGAGTTCAGCAAAGAGCTGTGCGGGGGAACCCACCTGAGCCGAACCGGCGAAGTCGAAGCGTTCGAATTGATCAGCGAAGAAAGCGTTTCCGCCGGCACCCGGCGGATCATCGCCGTGACCGGACCGAGGGCGAAAAAACACATCGAATCGACGACGAAGACGACGGCCGACGCCGCGGAGACGCTCGGTTGCAAACAAGCGGACCTGGCCAAGCGGGCGGCCGAGCTGACCGCCGACGTGCGAATGATCAAAAAGGAATTGACCAGCGGGATCGCAACGCCGCACGACGAACGATTCGCCGGCGACGCGAAACCGAAATCCTTGAACTACGAAGATGCCAAACGGGTACTCCGCGACACCGCGCGGACCCTGAACGTGGCTCCCGCCGATGTCCCGGCGCGGATCAAAGCGTTGCTGGAAGACCGCGCGTCGATGCTCCAAGAACTGGAACAGATGACCGCCGGCGGGAAACTGTCGGCCGATGATTTGATCGCCGCCGGAGAAAAGGTCGGCGAGACCCTGGTCGTGGTGGCCGAGACGCCCGGCGCGAACCCGAACATCATGCGAGGCTGGATCGACCAGATTCGCAAAAAGTCCAGCGGCCCGACGGCGGTTCTGCTGGCGGCCAGCCAAGGCGAAAAAGTCTTGCTGGTCGGGGGCCTGAGCCGGGATCTGGTCGACCGCGGCTTGAACGCCGGCAAGTGGGTCGGCAATGCGGCCAAAGCCGTCGGGGGTGGCGGCGGCGGACGCCCCGACATGGCCCAGGCCGGCGGCAAAGACGCCAGCAAATTGCCCGCCGCGATGAAAGCCGCGATCGCCGAAATGAGAACATCGCTCGGCGAATGAGAACATCGCTCGGCGAATCAGAACATCGCTCGGCGAATCAGGGACGCGTCAAGCCAGGTCCCGTCACCGACGGAACGCCGCCGGTCTAGAGTGCCAACAGCAAGCGACTGGGGGCTTCCAAATAGGCGATGACGTCGTTCAGGAAACGCGCCGCGGCGCCGCCGTCGACCAGCCGGTGGTCGTAGGACAGGCTGAGCGGCATCATCAATCGCGGCTGGATCGAATCGTCGGGCATGACGACGGGCAGTTTACGACTCCGTCCGACCAACAAGATCGCGACTTCGGGAACATTGACGATCGGCGTGCTGTACTGGCCGCCGATCGCGCCCAGATTGCTGATCGTGAAGGTGCCGCCGCGAAGATCACTGACGGCGAACCGACCGCCTCGGACTTTGCCGGCCATTTCCGATAGGGATCGAGTGATCTCTGGCACGCCCATGTGATCGGCGTCGTGCATGACGGGCACCATCAATCCGGAATCGGTGTCCACCGCCACGCCCACGTTGACGTAATCCTTGTAGATGATCTGTTCATTTTCCCCGTCGATGATCGCGTTCACCAAGGGGTGATGACGGAGCGCCGTCGCCACGGCTTTGATCAAGAACGGCATCGTGGTCAGCTTCAAGCCCTGCGCCGCGTAGTCGTCCTTGCTGGACTTGCGCAAGTACTCCAGGTCGGTGATGTCTGCGTCGTCGAAGTTCGTGACTCGCGGCACGCTGGACCAGGACAAGTGCATCTGAGCCGAGATCGTCTTGCGAATCTTGCTCATCCGCTCCACGCGGATCGGGCCGTAGTCGTCGGCGTCGGCCGTGCCGGGCCGAGCGTCGGCCGGCGCGGAGGTCGATCCGGCGGGGACCGACGGCGTGACGGCCGAAGCGGCCGGCGGGGCGGTGCGGGCGGCCTGACTGGTCGACCGAACGACCGCCAAAATGTCGTCCCGGGTGATCCGCCCGCTTTCACCGCTGCCGCGAACCGTGGAAAGGTCCACGCCGACTTCGCGAGCGAAACGTCGGATCGCCGGACCGGCGGGGATCACCGCACCGACGGGCGAAGCGACCGCGGAGGTCGCCGGTTGTGGCGTCGGCGCCGGAGGCTGGGCCGCCGGGGGGGCGGCCGGCGCCGGGGGTGCTTCGGGCGGAGCCGGTGCCTGTGCGGCGGGCTCGGGGGCGGCTGGCGGCTCCGGCGCGGCGGCCGGTTCAGGGGCGGCGGGCGGTTCGGGGGCGGCGGGCGGTTCGGGGGACAGCGATGCGGGGGCGGCCGTCGCGGTTTCCGGTTGGGCGGCGGGCGGTTCGCCCGACGACGCGGCCGCCGCACCGGCTTCGACTTCCAGCAGCACGCCGCCGATCGGAACGGTGTCGCCTTCGCTGACGTTGATCTTGGTCACTTTGCCGCCGACCGACGCCGGCACCGGCACGGTGGCTTTGTCGGTTTCCATCTCGACGATGTCTTGGCCTTCGGTGATCGTATCACCGACGCTGACAAAGATTTCCAAGACGTCACCGGATTCGATGCCGTCGCCTAGTTCGGGAAGTTTGACTTCGGTCATGGGGAGAAAGTTTTCAGTGTTCGGTTGTCGGTGTTTCAGTTACGCAAAGTACGGGTCGACCTTGTCCGGGTCGTAATCCAGATCCTTGATCGCCGCAGCAACGTCGGCGGGCTGGAAAACGCCGGCTTTGGCCAAACGGCTGAGCGTGGCAATGGTGATCGATTCGCCGTCGACTTCGAAATGTCGGCGGAGCGCTTCGCGTGTTTCACTGCGTCCCATGCCGTCGGTCCCCAAGACGAAGTAATCTCCGGGAATCCAGGGCGTCAGTTGTTCGCCCAACGCACAGACGTAATCGCTGGCCGAGATGAACGGGCCTTCGATGCCCTCGAGCGTTTCTTCCAAGAAACTCTTCCGCGGCGTCTCGGTCGGATGCAGCATGTTCCAACGGGCACAGGCACCGGCGTCGCGGCGAAGCTGGGTGTAGCTGGTCACGCTCCACACGTCGCTGGCGATGCCGTATTTCTCGGCCAGGATCTCTTGAGCCTTCAAGACGGAGTTCAGGATCGCGCCGCTGCCGAACAGTTGCACCCGAGCCTTCGCGTCGTCGACTTCTCGCGATTTGAACTTGTACATGCCCTTGATGATGCCTTCCTCGCATCCGGCGGGCATCTCCGCATGGACGTAAGGATCGTTTTCCGCCGTGATGTAGTAGATGCATTCTTCCCCATCGCCGAACATCCGCTGCAAGCCTTCTTGCATGACCACGACGACTTCGTAAGCGAAAGCGGGATCGTAAGCTCGCACGGTCGGGTACGCGATCGCGTTGAGCAAGCTGTGGCCGTCTTGGTGTTGCAGTCCTTCGCCGTTGAGCGTGGTGCGACCGGCGGTCCCGCCGATCAAAAATCCCTTGGCCCGCATGTCGGCAGCGGCCCAAATCGAATCTCCCACCCGTTGGAAACCGAACATGCTGTAGTAGATGTAAACCGGGATCATGTTGATCCCGTGGCAGCTGTAGGCGGTGCCCGCGGCGTTGAAGCTGGACATCGAACCGGCTTCGGTGATGCCTTCTTCCAAAATCTGACCGTCTTGGGCTTCCTTGTAAAAGGCCACCTGATCCGAATCGACCGGTTCGTAAAGCTGGCCGGCGTGGGCATAGATGCCGAACTGACGGAACATGCCTTCCATGCCGAAGGTGCGTGATTCGTCGGGCACGATCGGGACGACATGCTTGCCGATGTTTTTGTCGCGACAAAGCGCCGTCAGCATCTGCACGACGGCGAAAGTCGTGCTGATCTCCTTGTTCTGCATCCGATCGATCAGCTTGGCGAAGCTGTCCAGCGACGGGACTTCCATCGTCGGATGCTTCGTCGGCCGACTGGGCATGTATCCGCCGAGACTCTCGCGACGTTCGTGCAGGTATTTCATCTCCTGACTGGTCGCCGGCGGCTTGTAGAAAGGCGCCTCGCCGACCTTTTCGTTGCTGATCGGGATGCCGAAGCGGGTTCGGAATTCCAGCAACTCGTCTTCGTTCATCTTCTTCTGGTTGTGGGCCACGTTGCGGCCCTCGCCGGCTTCGCCCAGTCCATATCCCTTGACGGTTTTGGCCAGGATGACGGTCGGCTTGCCGTTGTTCAACTCGGTCGCCCGCTTGTAAGCCGCGTAGACCTTTTCCGGATCATGGCCGCCCCGGCGGATCTTTTCCAATTTTTCGTCGGACAGGTGTTTGACCAGTTCCAGCAGTTCGGGGTACTTGCCGAAGAAATGCTCGCGGATGTAACTGCCCGGCATGCTGGTGTACTTCTGGTACTGGCCGTCGACGACTTCGTTCATCCGCTTGGCCAGCAATCCCGTCGTGTCTTTGGCCAACAGTTCGTCCCACTCCCCGCCCCAGACGACCTTGATGACGTTCCAGCCGGCCCCGTTGAAGATCGATTCCAGTTCTTGAATGATCTTTCCGTTGCCACGAACCGGCCCGTCCAATCGTTGCAAGTTGCAGTTGATGACGAAAATCAGGTTGTCCAGTTTCTCACGCGACGCCAGTCCGATCGCCCCCAGCGTTTCGGGTTCGTC
This sequence comes from uncultured Pirellulaceae bacterium, assembly GCA_964453205.1. Classification (GTDB taxonomy): domain Bacteria; phylum Planctomycetota; class Planctomycetia; order Pirellulales; family Pirellulaceae; genus Crateriforma. The sequence goes on from CAYVRC010000033.1 coordinate 24,753, forward strand.
GCATTCGCCGTCGCCCAAGAAGGCCCAGACTTTCTGGCCGTCGGTGTCTTTCAATCCGCGGTCGCGAAGGTACTCGTTGAACCGGGCTTGATAGATCGCCATGATCGGGCCGAGCCCCATGCTGACGGTCGGGTATTCCCAGAAATCCGGCATCAACCAGGGGTGCGGGTAACTGCAAAGCCCGCCGCCGGGTTCCAGCTCGCGACGAAAATTCTCCAACTTTTCTTCGCTCAACCTGCCTTCCACGAAGGCCCGCGAGTACATGCCCGGCGACGCGTGGCCTTGGAAATAGATCGAATCGCCGGAGTAACCGTCCTCGCCGCGTCCTTTGAAGAAGTGATTGAAGGCGACTTCGTACAAAGTCGCGCTGCTGGCAAAGGTGCTGATGTGACCACCGATGCCGCCGCCACGTTTGTTGCCACGGACGACCATCGCCATCGCGTTCCAACGAATGATCGACTTGATGCGTCGTTCCAGTTCCCGGTTGCCCGGGTACGGCGGCTGATCTTTCAGCGGGATCGTGTTGACGTACGGCGTCGACGTGTCGGCGGTCAACGGGACGCCTTCGGCGGCCGCGCGGTCGCGAAGCTGGTCGATCAGAAACTGGACGCGTTCGGGGCCTTTGCTCTTGAGCACATAGTCCAGCGAGGACAACCATTCCTGGGTCTCGGCGGCATCCATGTCGTACTGGGCGGTTTTCTGCAGTTCGCCAATCTGCTGAGCCACTTCCGCCTTGGCAACGGTTTCTGATTCCGACATACGCTTGGATTCCTCGGGTTCAATTTCGACTGGGCACGACCGCAGCAAAGCCGCCTCAAGAGCATCGTCCCAGAGCAAAGCGGCACCGGACCGATGCACGGCAGACGCCGCCGCTTCAGACACCCGGTTTGACGCCTCGAATTCGAAAAATCGCTCGCCGACCGGTCACCTAAATGGTAGTCGGCAATCGACCTGATCGACAAGACGGCCCGCCCGACGGCACGCGGGACCGAAGCGGCCGCGGCGGGGGCGTTTCACGACGGAAACCGTCAACGGCGGGCGGAACGGTGGAGGTGACGGAATTGACGCGTTACCTGTCGAATTTCCCGATCGGCGGAGAGATCGATCGTCGGAGTGACCCGGCAAATGATCGATCCGAACCCGCCGTCCGCTACGGCGTGACCGAAACGGGCTGGGACGACCCGGGTTGAGAAACGGCGGAATGAGCCTGCACGGTGTCGGCCTTGGCCAACACCTGCTCGACACGACGCATCAAAGCTTCGGTGCTTCGGGCTTCATCACCGTCGCCGTCGCAATCGCTGGCGGTGAACTCACTACCGCAGTGCTGACAAGCGACGGTCATGCCCAATAACGAAGCACGTACTTCCACGCGACGGCCGCAAGTGGGGCAAGATTGACTGAATCGGATCGACATACTGAACCTCATGTGTCGCAGTGCGAAAGCCGGATGACGAGTAGAAGAATAGCCGCAAAACCAATCTAAAGCAATTTTGATTTCCCTTCGCCTCCAATCCAGACGCTCATGCGTCCTTCAGACTGCCTCGCGGAGCTTGCAGAATAGGGTTCCTGCCGACGCAATAAACCCCCTGCGCAGGGAATTTACTGAACCGTCGCCATTCTCCACTCTCCGCAGACACCCTTCTAGGCTCATTTTGAGCCGTTCCGGGATGCTTTCCAAGGCGGAAAGAAATTTTTCCGCCTGACCAGACGCTTGGGAAGCGGTGCGGGTTCGCGTCGATCGGCTGGCGCGGTTCGGCGGATTGCACGGTTTGGCGGAAGCGGGGCCGTCCCCTAACATATCGGAAAGAGGGGAAACGTTTTCCTCGGACCACCGGATCACGAGTACACAGGACCTGCTTCGACGATGACCAAAAAAGTGCTGTTCGTCTGCATGGGCAACATCTGCCGGTCCCCCGCCGGGGCGGCCGTGATGAAACGTTTTGCCGAGGAATTCGACCTGGATGTCGAAGTCGAATCGGCCGGCACGCACGATTACCACATCGGTCAGCCGGTCGACGCGCGGATGCGTGCCGCCGCCGAGGCGCGGGGCTACGAATTGTCCAGTCGCGGCCGTCAGGTCTCCAAAGCCGATTTGCAGCCCGGTCGATACGATTTGATCCTGGCGATGGACGCGGAAAACCACGCCGCCCTGATCGGCAAAGCGGGCAAGTCCAAATCGCACATCCGGATGTTCGGCGACTACTTGGACGACAACTGGCCCAAAGACGTCCCGGATCCCTACTACGGCGAAGCCGACGGATTCGACACCGTCCTGGACATGCTGGAAGAAGGATGCCCGCTGATCCTGCAAACGATGATGGGCGAAAGCATCTTCGACGCCGGGTTCAGCGAATAGCCCGACGCGTCACCCTCATCTGCCCGCGGCGCGGCGAAGACGGTCCATGATCGCTTGGCCCAACCCGGTTTCTTCGCAACGATCGATGACGAGCAGATCACAGTCCGAACGGTCGGCCCGGCGGAGCGTCCCAAACAAACCGCGGGCGATGTCACCGACGTCGCCGTTTTCACTGAGCACCCACACCCGGTGACACGCGGAGGATTCTTGTCGGCTGATGCGACGAAACGCGATGCGGCCGACGCGATATCTTTCAAACTCCGGTGACTCGATCTGTTCCCGAAACCGCAGCGGCTTGGCGGGAGCATAATGCACGGGGAATTGTCCCGGCGCGATCTGGGGTGCGTCCGCCGCCGATTTCGTCGATGTTTGGGCGGTCGACGGGCGAACTCTGCCACCGAACGCTTGTCGCAAATCGTCCAGCGAAACGCCACCAGGACGCAACACGACCGCACCGGATTCCTGCAGTTCGATGATCGTGGATTCGACGCCGACGTCACACGGGCCTCCGTCCAGTACCATCGCGATCCGATCACCCAAGCCCTCGTCGACATGCCGGGCCGAAGTCGGGCTGATGTAATTCGAAATGTTCGCGCTCGGCGCGGCGATCGGAAATTCGCATCGCCCGAGCAGTCGCGTCATGACCGGATGATTCGGGACCCGCACCGCCACGGTCTCCCGTCCGGCGGTGACGACCGAAAGGACACGTCGGGCCCGCGGCACCACGACGGTCAACGGTCCGGGCCAAAAGCCGCTCGCGACGTCCCACGATTCGCCCAGCCAAGGCCGGTTTGAAAAATCGACGAGTTCGGCCGCTGCGGCCGCGTCGACGGCGTGCAAGATCAACGGGTTCGTGGGCGGTCGACCTTTGACCGCAAAGATCTTTCGGACCGCGGTTTCGTCGGTCGCGTCGGCCGCCAAACCGTAGACGGTCTCCGTCGGCACGCCGACCAAATCACCGGCGGCCAAGTGATCGGCCGCGGCCCGGATCGCATCATCGGTGGCCGCCGCGATCACTCGGCAGTTCCATCGACAGGCCATCGCAAGACGCGATCGTTTTCCGAATCGGCCACAAAGAAGGCGTCGCCGGCACCGAAACACGCGATGCCATGAGGTCGCAACAAGGTCTCGGTCTCCGCGGCCCGCCGACCGCCCAAAACGGTTTCGATGGAATCTCGCCCGACGTCGATGCGTCGGACGCAGTGGTTTTCGGTGTCGACAACCAAGACCCGGCCCAGCCCGTCGATCGCCAAGCCTTTGGGGCCGTTGAAGGTCGCCGTTTTCGCGCTGCCGCCGTCGCCCTGGTAACCCTTGGCACCGCTGCCGGCGACGTGAACGAGCCTGTCGGTTTTGCGGTCGATCCGCCAGATGCTGTTGCCTTCGCGTAGAGCGATCCAGATGCCGTCCCGATCCACGGCCAACGAACGAGGCCCGAACAACGAGGCGTCGACGCGAGACTGACCGTCCTCGGGCAGACGCCTCTGACCGTCGCCGCAAAAAGTCGTCACCCGGCCGGTCGCCAAATCGATGCGGCGAATGCGATGGTTCTTGGTGTCGGCGACCAACAGGGTTTGATCGTCCATCAGGACCACGCTGTGAGGCTGATCGAAACGGGCCGCCGCTGCGACGCCGTCGGCAAAGCCCGCTTTGCCGTCGCCCGCGACGGCTCGGACCTTGCCCGTCGCCGCGTCGACTTTCCGAATCACATGATTCCGCGTGTCGGCGATGTAAAGATTGTCCGCGGCATCGACGCGGACCTCGTGCGGCCAATTGAAACGCGCCGCGGTGGCTCGGCCGCCGTCGCCTCCCAAGCCGGTGCCTTGCGACCCGGCGACGATCCGCTGCTGACCGTCACGCATGACTTCGACGATCGATTCATCGGTGATGCTGGTCAACCATAGTCGACCGTCACCCCATTCGACGCCGAAGGGCATGCCCAGCTCGATCACGGCCGGCCAGTCTTCCGGTTCAACGGCCTGGGCGATTCGGGGCGTCGCGGTAAGGGCCGCCCAGACGACCAGGAAAAACGCCAAGCCGTGAAGGCGACACCATCGATGGTGAACGGACGCTACAGACGCCGCCGGGCATTGAGTCATCGGCTTCTCCGAAATGTTTGTCAAAAGTGAAGCGGAAGAAACGCAAGGGAACGTAAAGTCTATAGTATGCCCTCGATGGCCATTCAATCGGACAAGCACGTCCGAAAGGCGTTACCTGTCGTCGCCGGTCGAGCTCGTGCGGATGCCTCCGCCCCGAATCGACTCGATCCGTCACCGCCCGGGTGTCCCCCGTCGCATTGAGACTCATTCCCATGCAGGACGATTCCTCGTCGAACATTGACTTCAGTGATCCCGCCGTGATCGCTCGATACGAGCCTTACTTGCGGATGCTGGCTCGATCGCAAGCCCGCCGAGCCTATCAGGCGAAAATCGGTGCCAGCGACATGGTGCAACAAGTCATGCTGCAGGCCGTGCAGGGGTTCGACAATTTTCGCGGCCGGTCCGAAGGCGAACTTCGAGCCTGGCTGCGTCAAATCTTGGCCAATCATCTGTGCCACCTTGACCGCGACATGCACCGCGACAAACGCGATGTTTCGCGGGAACATTCGATGCAACAAGCGATCGACCAGTCCTCGATGCGACTGGAACAGTTCCTGGCCGGTGACGCCGGGACCCCCAGCCAACACGTCGCGATCAGCGAACACGTGTTGATACTGGCCGCCGCGATCGAGCGGTTACCCGAAACGCAGCGAGACGCGATTCGCTTGCACTACCTGGACGGCCTGAAGCTGGCCGAAGTCGCCGAGCGAATGTCGAAGTCGACCGGAGCCATCGCGGGCCTGCTTCATCGTGGCATGAAACAATTGAAACGTGAACTTGCCGACGAATACTGACCAAGAGACCCCCAGCCGAATCAATGAGGGAAAGACTTTCATGCCGACGCGACCATTGAACAAATTCGTTGCCTTCCCGCTCTACATTCTCCCTTTGTTTTTCGGTGTCTCGATGGCGTGCGGACAATCTGCCCCCGGCTATGAAAAGCAACTGAAAGAATATCTGTCTCAGTATCCGCAGGCGGATTACAACGCCGACGGAATTCTGACCAAGCAGGAGGCTGGAAAATACCGCAAGATCCGAAACGACATCGACAAGCAGAAAGGCCTCTTGGAACGGATGCCCGAGCGGACGCTTTCTGACCATGCTTATGGGCCACATTGGCGAAACACCCTGGATTTCTGGAAAGCGGAATCAGAAGACGCGACTCCGGTTGTCGTCTTTTTTCACCCGGGCGGTTTTGTGGGAGGCGACAAGTCCCGGTACTACGGAGACCCGCTGGCCATTGCATGTTTGCAGAACGGAATCTCGGTAGTCACCGCCAACTATCGTTACGCGACTCAGGCTCCGTTTCCCGCGTCGCATCTCGACGCGGCCAGGGTCGTTCAGTACCTCCGCTATCACTCGGAATCCTGGGGAATTGATCCCGAACGGGTCGCCATGTCTGGGGCCAGCGCCGGGGGAAACATGTCGGTCTGGTTGGCCGTTCATGACGACTTGGCAGACCCCGACCATGTGGATCCCGTTGCCCGACAATCCACGCGATTGACGACGATCATCGGAGTCAACTCTCAGACCAGCAACGATCCGTTTTTCATCTGGGACAAAATCTACCAGGGAAAGGATGCACACAGCTCGACCTACCATTTTTACGGAATCCGGATGATGCCGGTCGAGGAATTGAAAGAGAAACTGCGATCACCCCGATTTCGAAAACTGACCAGCGAAGCGACCTCTCTGAACCATGTGTCCGAAGATGATCCGCCGGTGTTCCTGATCCATCCGGAGACGTTGGATCAGTGGAACGGAAAGCCTCTGCCGCCGGACACCGCGCAGTCCAAGTACGCCCACCACATCGCGTTCGGCAAGTACTTCAAGGACAAGTACGACGAAATCGGTCTTCCCTGCGAATTGCGCGGACGAGAAGAAACCACGGTCGATGAGCAGATCCTCTGGTTACGAAAATGGTTCGCCATGAAGTAGTGCGGACTCCGGAACTACTTCACCGCCAGCATTCTTTCCAACGCGATCAAACTCCACTTCGTCGTTTCCTCGTCCACCGTGATCTGGTTCACGACGCATCCGTCACGCAGGTTTTCCAGCACCCAGCACAGGTGCGGCAGGTCGATCCGGTACATGGTCGCACACATGCACACGACCGGCGACAAGAAATGGATTTGTTGTTCGGGGTGTTCGTCTTTCAACCGATTGACCAAGTGCAACTCGGTCCCGATCGCCCATTTCGTTCCCGCCGGACTGTTGCGGACGGTTTCGATGATTTTGCCGGTGCTGCCGCTGATATCGGCCAAGTCGTTGACTTCGCGTGGGCATTCCGGGTGGACCAAGATTTTGATCCCCGGATGCGATTTGCGAAAACCGTGGACGTGTTCGGCGCGGAACATTTGGTGGACGCTGCAATGGCCTTTCCACAAGATGACGCGACTATTTTCGAGTCCCGCTTCGGTGTTGCCGCCAAGCTCCAACGCATACGGATCCCAGACCGGCATTTGGTCTTCTTCGATGCCCATCGTCAGACCGGTGTTGCGGCCCAAATGCTGATCGGGAAAAAAGAACACACGATCCCCGCGTTCGTACGCCCACTGCATCACCGCGCGGGCGTTGCTGCTGGTGCAGACGATGCCGCCGTGGCGACCACAGAACGCCTTCAAACTTGCGGCGCTGTTGATGTAAGTCACCGGGATCACCCTTTCGGTGTCGATGACTTCGCCCATGTCCGCCCATGCGTCTTCGACCTGTGCGATCGCGGCCATGTCGGCCATCGAACATCCCGCCGCCATGTCCGGCAAGATCACCGTGACGCGGTCGCCGCGGCTTTCCCGTTTCTCGGGACGATTGGCCAAAATGTCGGCCGTTTCCGCCATGAAATGAACGCCGCAAAAAACGATCGTCCGGCACGTGTCGCTGGACGCCGCCAGCTCGCTCAATTTGTAACTGTCGCCGCGAAGGTCACAGTGGGCGATGACTTCGTCTTGTTGGTAATGGTGCCCGAGCAGCAGCAGTTGTTCGCCGAACTGTTTTCGCACCGCCTCGATCCGGTCGCGCAGCTCGTCCGACGGCAAGGTCTTGTAAGGGGCCAACGGAAGTTTCGCTTCGGGTCGGCTCGCGTCGGTCGTCGTGGGAAGAACAGTCATCAAAAAGTCAAACAAACCATTTTCAAGGGAGTCGATCGGGAGGAAGTCCCCCGAATCGGAACGACTCGCGCCGAATCACGGAACGGTTCGGCGGCGCAGGTGAAGGCTAAACCATTGTAGGATCCATGATGCAGATCGGCCATGGACAGACCGCTGTCAGTTCGGCAGCCGAATCCGCGTCCGGCACGAAGACACGCAAATCGCCGGCCGAAATCCCGCTGAAATCGAAATCGCCGCGAACGCGAAACTCTTTTTCTGCCGTCCAGTCGTACGTCTTTCCGGCCGCCTGGAAGCGAAATTTCTGATCCGCGGGAAGCTTCTTTTTTTCCTCCGGCGACCCATAGACCACCGGGACGATCCCCGAATCGGCCGCGACCGACCGGCGGATCGCGATCCCGAACGGCTCGTAATCCCAACGCCGCAGATGAGGCCGATAGCAGCGTCGCCGCAGCAACTCCCGCAAGGATACACCCGCAAAACAAACGACCGGATCACCGGCCGACGAGGTGACGGCCGAACCGACCAGTCGCCGCATCGTTAAGATTCGTCGCAGGGTCGTCAACGGTTCGCGCGGGCCGGGCGACGACAACAACCAATCATCGGCGCTTTGACGCTCTGTCTGTCCCGGCCAGGCTCCGGTGCAAGCTCTTGTGCAATGCACCAGCCAGCCCGTCCGGTCACGGATCCAGGCGTCGTCGGTGTCGATCCATCCCGTTCCGCCACGGGACGTGACCCGGGCGGTCACCGGCGCGGGCAACCAGCGACCGACCGCGCCGGCCGCGATCAGCTCCGCCGCGCCGCACTCCGGTAAGTTCGTGACGCCCACGCGGACGCAGGCATCCTGCCGGGTTCTCAGTCTGGCCGACAGGGCCTTGGAAATCGCTCCGCCCCGGCGAACGTACAAGGCTTCGACGACGTCGCAGCATGCGATCAGTTCTTCATCACGGCGACTCTTGATCCGTTTCCGCTCGGACGCCGGCGACGACATCCCGCCTGCTTCACCCGGCCGACGCATTCCTGACAGGTCGATCGACAACAAACCGCAGCGATAGATCTCCGCGGCCCGGATCGCCCACGGTTCGACGGCCGATCCGGCGGCGACCACAAAGACGACGTTTCGGTCTCGGGCGTCCAGCATCAATCGGCCGACGCGGTCGCAGACTTGTTGCCTCCGCCGCAGGTCGTCGCCCAGCCGGCTGCACGCGAGTCCGACGAGCTCGGCTTGCCGATCTCCCGGGCCCGAATCGATCCGGCCCGAATCGATCCGGCCCGAATCGATCCGTGGCCGGCAGAGCCAAGAAATGGACCAAGACGGATCGGAAAGCCGCTGGCGCAACCTCGCCGTGACGTGATCGGGGGTCGCCGGCGATGTCTGACCCGTTTTCGAATCGTCGGTTTTCGAGTCGTCGGTTTTCGAGTTGTCCGTTTTCAACTGACTGCCTCCGTTTGAAGTCCTCAGCGGCTAGTCTATAACACAACTCCCATCCCCCGTTTCCGTCGAACCGAGAGGCCCAGCTGCCATGCCTGCATCATCTTTGCCGAGACTCGCCGCCATCGCCGCGATGTCCTGCTTGGCCGTTTTTCTCACACGGGGATCGATGATCGTAGCGCAAGACGCCTCGACCGCGGCGCGAGACACGGTCGAGGAGCCGTCCACGACGATCGCCGTTTGGCAGGACGACATGCCGGCTTGGGATGCCCCTGACGCTCCCGAATCGGACACCAGCACCGCGGATTCTCGGCAAGTCGCCGGCCGCAGCGTCATCCGCTTGGGCAACGTTTCGCACCCCGAACTGCACGTGTACCCGGCCACGGGCGACGCCCGGTCCGAATCGACGGTCGTGATCGCACCGGGCGGCGGCTATTCGATTTTGGCCTGGGATCTGGAAGGCACCGAAGTCGCCACGTGGCTGCAAAGCGTCGGCGTCAGCGCCGTTGTCCTGAAGTACCGTGTGCCCACCCGCCAAGCCGATCAGAAATGGTTGGCACCCGTCCAAGACATCCAACGCGGCATCAGCTTGGTCCGCAGCGGCAAGGTTCCCGGCGTCGGCACGGAAAAGATCGGCGTCCTCGGCTTCTCCGCCGGCGGCAACGCATCGGCCCGCGCGTTGACGGCAAAGTCTCGGCTGTACGAAGCGTCTGACGAAATCGACCGTGCCGACTGCAAACCCGACTTTGGCGTCTTGGTTTATCCCGCTTGGCTGGTCGAGACGGACGAGCCGCTGGAACTGATCGATGATATCTCGGTCGACGAAAACACGCCGCCGGCGTTCTTTGCCCACGCGATCGACGACCGCGTGTCGTGTCTTTCCAGCGTCGGCCTGTTTACGGCGATGCAGCGGCACAAGATCCCAGCCTCGCTGCACATTTTCAGCAGCGGCGGTCACGGATTCGGGTTGCGTCGCAGCGGCTCGGTCACGGATCAATGGCCCGACTTGTGTGCGGCGTGGATGAAGCAGATCGGGGTCGCCCGTTGACGGATGATGTGATCCTGCATGAAGCCCCGCTGAAGCCCGGCGAAGAATGGGCCAACGCCCTGTCACACGGCGTCGCCACCGTCATCGCGATCCTCGCGGGCGCGGCATTGATCCGCTCGACGGTCGCCGGCGATCCCGACATGACGATTCCCTGTGCCGCTTATGCCGTCACCGTCGTCGGCACGTTCCTTTGTTCCACGCTTTCTCACGCGATCCATCGCCAGCCCTGGTTGAACACGTTTCGATCATGGGACCAAGCGATGATCTATCTGATGATCACCGGCACTTACACGCCGATCGTCGCGGCTTTCGCCGATCCGTCGATCAAGCCGTGGTTGATGGCGGCCATCTGGATCGCGGCGCTCGCCGGCTTTGTCACCAAGGTCGCGTTGCGTCACCGCATCAACGCGATCGGCACGGCCAGTTACTTGATGCTCGGATGGTTGCCGGCGATCCCTTTGATCGGACAGGTCCCCGGCGGCTTGGCCCTGGGCATGTTTCTCGGCGGCGTGCTGTATACCCTGGGGGTCGGCTTTCTGTTGTTCGATCACAAGGCCAAGTACCTGCACGTCGTCTGGCACGTCTTTGTGATGGCCGCGGCCATGGTCCATTACGCGGCGATCCTGCGTTACTGCGTCGGTTCGGGCGGCTACTAATCTTCCTTCAAACTCGAAACCGCCCGACGCGCCCGTTCCAGGAAATCGTTCTTCGGTTCGCCCGACTCCAGAAAGATCGGCGGACCGATCGTGATGCAACTCAGCAGCGGCACGGGTAAGATTTCGCCGCGGGGCAAGATCCGATTCACGTTGTCGATGTAGACCGGCATCAGTTCCAAATCCGGTCGCTTCTTGGCCAAGTAATACAATCCACTTTTAAACGCCCCGACCTCGTCGCCCGAGGAACGCCCGCCCTCGGGAAACACGATCAGCGAATAAACGTCCCCCATCTGTTCGATCATGATGTCGATCGGGCTACGGTGAACCTTGATCTTCTTGCGATCGATCAACAAGGCATTGAAGCTTTTCGCCATGTGCGGCTTGATCCAACCGCCCGACCAGTAATCCTGCGCGGCGACCGGACGGGTCAAGACACGGATCTCGCGTGGCAACGCGGACCACAACACCACCGCGTCCAAGTGACTGGTGTGGTTGGCGAAATAAACGCGTTGGCAAGTGTCCGGATGGCAATCGACCCAGCGGACGGTGAAGCCGCTGAACAATTTGGCCAACAGCACGATTCCCTGGCTGGTCAGTGTCATGGCCGCGGATTTTACTCGGGCGTCACCACATCGCGAAGCAGTGCCAATTCGGCTCGCGCGCCGCCCGTCCCGGCACATCCCTCGGTAATCAGACGCTGGTAGCCTGCGACCATCGAACTCAGCGAACCCGTTTCCAGCACCAATTGACGCCCCGCCCTGCCGAACCGATCTCGCGTCTCCGGGCAATCCAGCAACGCTTTGACCGCCGTGACGTATCCGTCGACGTCTTCCGACGCGACCAACGTTCCGGTCTTGCCCGCCATCACGGTTTCGCCCACCGATCCGACATCCGTGGCGACCACGGGAACCTGACAAGCCAAGGCTTCCAGAATCGATACCGGCGATGCCTCGTTCAACGAACACAACGTGAACAGATCCAAGCTCGCCAGGATCTCGGCCGTATCGTGTCGGGTGCCCAAGAAATGGATACGGTCGGCGACCGACAACTGGTCGGCCAGTCGCTCCAAGGCGTCACGTTCCGGTCCGTCACCGACGACGATCCAACGTGCGTTCGGACAGGATTGCCGCAGTCGCGAGGAGGCCTGAACCAACATTGCATGATTCTTCTCAGGCCGAAGCGCCGCGACGATTCCGACCAAATGGACCGATGCGGGCAATTGAAGCTCACGGCACAGGTTTGCTTTGGCAAGTCGATTCGGCCGAAACCGCTGACAATCGACACCGTTGCGAATCACGCGAACTTTCGCGGCCGGGAACTTTTCGAACTCTCGCAAAAACTGACCGTGCGAATCGGCCACCGCGATGAAAGCGTCCGTGATTCCTGTCAACAGACGGTTCAGCCGTCCCACTCCGTCGGGCCACCCCGTCGAATGCAATGCCGACGCGATGAACGGCACGCCGGCCCACGCCGCCGCCACCCGTCCCCAAAACATTTTGTCGCCCGCACCGATCGTGATCACCGCGTCGATGTCGTTGTCCCGGATCAGTCGGATCAAACGATAAAGGACCCACAAGTCAAACTTGCCGCGAATCAAATTCGCGTGAACGGAAAATTCACCGGCGATCTGCTCGCCCAGCGGCCCCGCTTCTTTCAAACAAGCGATCTCCGCTTTCACGACCGTCGGATCGAATTGCCGCATCATGTTGACCAGCAAGGTCTCGGCACCGCCCACGGGCATGCTGGTGATGACGAACAAACATCGCCGCGGTCGCGACGACGGAACGCCGCCGGGCGACACACGTCCGGCCGACTGAAGACGGAGATCGCGAATCCAAGAGATCATAGGTCTGACGCCGGGTCGGTGACAAAGTATTGGGGATGGATCTGGGGTTCGGACAGCAGTTTGTGAGGGTCAAAGCTCAGCCAATTCACCATGCGGGCGAATTCAGGATCCCCATGGAATCGACGAATGTGAAAGCTGTCACGTCCCGGCACGTTGTAGCCACCGAACGCACTGCAAAATCCTTTCAGTCCCGCGATTTGTGTGGTTTCGATGACCTCGCGGGTCAATTGCCCGGGCAGTCCGTAGGGCACGGCAAAGTACTTGACCGGGCGGCCGATCATGTCTTCCAAATCGTTTTTGCCGCCGATGATCTCGTCGCGAATCACGGCCGAATCCGTCACGACGGAAAAGTCGACGTGGTTTTTCGTGTGCAGACCGATTTCGATTCCCGCATCGGCAAGCTCGCGAATGTCAGCTTTCGTGTTGACCGGCAACGGACGGCCCGCCTTGACGTCGTGTTCGAACGGACGTTGGTGACGGACATGCTCGGTGGCGACGAAATAAACCGTCGGCATCTTTTTTTCGATCAAAAGGGGCAACGCGAAATCCATGTTCTCGGCATACCCGTCGTCAAACGTGAACGTGACGGTCGGCCGAGGGTTCTCTCGGGCGTCGATCCGCGCCTGGACTTCGTCCAAGGTGACGCCTTCGAGTCCGCCACACGCGTTGTCGCCGAGCAAGCAATGTTCGACGTGACGCCGAAAATCGTCGCGGCTGATCGTCCATTCGCCGGGTATCCGATCGGCGACCCGGTGATAAAAAATCACGTTGAGCGGTGCCCGTCCCGCCTCGGCCAATCGACACAACCGACGTTTGCGGTGCGTTGCCGACAGGGCCGATCGCAGCGGCAGACCTAGATTTCGGAGCGAGCGGATCATGGACAGCGACGACAGAGGAAAGGGGACTGTTTCACTTATTCCTTAGTTCGGTAAGTCGGCCGCGCGACGCGATTTGCCGAACCGAGCGGGTCGGCGCGGCCACGTCATGCCGGGCGTGAAACAGTTGAATCAGATTTTCCGAATGCCCGACCGGGGTGTCCTCCGGCGAACTCCGCGGCGAAGCGTCTCAATCGGCCTTTCGCCTGTGGTCGTAAATTTCGTAACAACCGCTGTAAACCTTGCTGCAACCTGCCCCGAGAGTTCTCATGACGTCATCACGCCGCCCGCTGCCGAGAAACGCCGGCCCCGCGCCACGAATCGTCAAGACCGCCTCCGCCCCGGTTCTTGCGGCGGGACTGATCCTGTCGATCGGATTGGTCGCGACGCAGGCCGGTTGCCTCGGCTTGGCCGCCAATTTCATGCACGCCGTCGGTGCGGATCAGGTGCCGCCGGAATACAAAAACTACAAGGAATTCAAAGGGAATCGTTTAGCCGTCGTCACGTTGACCGAAGCCAGCCAGTATTCCAATGACGCCGCCAGCCGGTTCCTCAGCCGCCGTATCGGACAAATCCTGATCAACGAACTGGACGACATTCGTTTGGTGCGTGAAGACGAAATCGAACAATGGCGAGATGAAAACGGATACGACAACATGGACTTCGCGGCGATCGGTTCCGATCTGAAAGCCGACAAAGTCATTGCCATTCAAGTCAGCAACGTGACCCTGCGTGACGGCCAGAGTCTGTATCGAGGCAAGGCCGACGTCAATTTGCAAATCATCGACGCCGCCGACGGATCGATCTTGTTCGTCCACGACTTGGACGAATTCACGTTCCCCGAGAACGCCGGCCAACACGTCAGCGAGACGACGGAATCGAAATTCGAAAAGCTGTACCTGGGGGTGCTGGCCGAACGGATCGCTCGGTTGATGCACCCGTATGACTTCGCCGACACCGTGGCGATGGACGGAATGATCGCCGGTCAATGACCGCCGGTCAGGAAGGATCGGTCGTCAAACCCTCTTCGACTTGGGGAAGGTCAAGCAAACTTTCCAAACCGAACAACGCCAAGAAACGTTCGGTGGGATAGTAACAATTCGTCAGCTTGCCGGTCTCCTCCGCCGTTTCTCGTTTCAGTTCCAACAAACGTCGGCGGACCAACTGGTTCAGCAGCGGAGCCGATTCGCGTCCCCGCTGATCCTGGACTTTTTGGATCGAGATGCCCGGTTGATAGGCGACCAAAGACAGAACTTCGACCATCGCCTGACTCAGACGGGCTTCCCTGACTTTGCCCAAAAAAGAGCGGCGGATCGATTCGACGTCCGGCGCGATCGTCATCTTGAAACCGTGCTCGTGCGGGACGACTCGGAACGCCTGATCGTGCGCTTTGTAGGACTCATTCAGCTCGTCGATCAAGTCTCCGACCTCCGCCGGCGTGAAGTCTCGCATCAAAGAAGCGATTCTTTCCAACGTGATCGGCTCGTTTCGCGGGTGGCCGACGAACAACACCGCTTCGACGATCGCCAACGGTGTCACTCGTCCGTCGGACGCTTCCTCATCCGCCGGGTCGAGCAACTCCACCGTCGCTTCGGCATCCGATCCGTCTTCAGACGGGGCTTCGTCGGGCGAAGTTTCGGGCTGGGCGAACGCATTCGGATCGTGCAACGCGGCGGCCCGCGCGTAAGCGGCCCCCAGGTCTTCCAGCGATAGTTCTTCTTCGTCTTCGTCATTCATGTTGGGACCCCTTGCCCGACCACTGTACCCCTTTGCCCGTTTCTATCATCCCTCGGTCATGGCGGCCCGGCGACTTTCGGCTACCTTTCGTATTTTTCACGACCCTTGTTTCCCCCCTTCACCCGTCTTCCCGCGGAGGAGATTTCCCGGTGGCAATCAGCATCAGTCGACGATTCACGTTTTGTGCCGGCCATCGGTTGCTGGGTCACGAAGGCAAGTGCCAGAACTTGCACGGACACAACTACGTGGTCGAATTCTATTTGACCGGCCAAGAACAAGATTCGGTCGGCCGGATCATGGATTTCAAGATGCTCAAACAGGTCTGCAAAGGTTGGCTCGACGAGCACTGGGATCATTCGTTCATCTTGTGGGATCAAGACGACAACGCGCTGCACGCGATTCGTCAAGCCGAGCCGCACCGCATCTACGAGTTGCCTTACAACCCGACGGCCGAGAACATGGCCAAGTACCTGCTAGAGATCGTCTGTCCTGAGATTTTAGCCGGCACCGGAGCCTCGGCCTTCAAAGTCCGTTTGTGGGAAAGCGAGGAAACTTGCGCCGAAGTGACGCTGGACTAGCAAGTCCGGTCTAGGAATAGGTCTCGACAGGTACCACCAACACCTTACCGTCGCCGATGCGTCCGCTCCGCGCGACCTGGTTGATCTTTCGCAAGATTTCGTCGCATCGCGAATCGTCCACCCACAAGGTGATCTCGACCTTGGGAAGAAATGCCTCGGAGTACTCCGTGTCTTGGTATTCATCCAAGTAACTTTTTTGGCGTCCATAGCCTTTGACCTCCGTGACCGTCATCGCCTCCAGCGGTGCCCGGCGAAGCGCCGTGAGGACTTCTTCGGCCAAGTGCGGACGAATGATAGTAATGATTTGCTTCACGGTTTCATCTCACCCGGATCGGGCACGTAGCGATACTGACCCTGGTTATTCTTGGCGATGACTCGCATCCTTTGTTCACCTTCGCGACTGTGGTAGCCGATCGTGTGAACGATGCTGATCGGCTTGACGTCGCCGAAAAGGTTTTCGACGCGATTCTGTTCGGCCAACAGCTCGACGATTCGCTCGGGGAATTCGCCGTCGGACAGCAGAAAAATCACATCCGGCTTTAGACTCAACGCGAACTCCAGCGGCTCGTAGGGCGCCCGCCCGCGATTCATTTGAATTCGCATCGCCCAGCGGCGAAGTTTTTCCAAGTTTTGCGGGGTCGCCGGCACGCTGGCCGGTTCATCGACGTCAGGGCGATCGAGCCGCATGTAGTCGGGTTTTTCATCGAAAAACACGACATAAAAACGCTGATCGGCTCGCAGGGCCGAAACGGAACGCAGAAGTTCCAGCCGTGCCGACGCGAACGCGTCGCCCATGCTGCCGCTACTGTCGACTAAGTATACGAAGTGACTGCCGCCGCCCTTGATCCCGCAGAATTCGATCGGCTCGGCCGACGGATTCTTGCTCAACGAAACGGGCCGACTGAGATTCTGATTCAGCAACGCCGTCGCGTTGGATGGTGGGGCTTCGACCGGGTCGGGCGAAAACTTGGCCGCGTAAACTTCGCCGACCGGGCTGAGATCATATTCCACATCTGTCGTGGTCGGCTCGTTCGGTTCGACTTCCGGTTGGGGTGCTTCGATCGAAAGCGATTGGACTTCCTCTTCACTGGTTTCGCTAGGCGACGCCGTCAAGGCCAGCTGGTCCTTCGGCGACACGGCGGTCAACGTGAACCAACCCAAAACGATGACCAATGCGACGTGCGCGGCGACGCTCAGCAGCCAAGCGACGGGACGAACTCGCCGCGTCGTCGCAGACTCCTTTTCCTCGTCGTCGACCGACACGGCTGCCGCCGCGAAATCGACAGCTGCGACGTTCGGCTCGGTCGGGGTTTCATCACCGGTGAGAAGACGAAACGGCTCGTCGGTCTCCGGCACGTCGATCTGCTGTGATTCAACCTCTCCCGATTCGGTCGTTTGTGGTACGGTCGGCTGGACCACCTCAGAATCCGCCGTCTCAGAATCCGCCACCTCGGGGCCGACCGGCCGGTCGGCGCTGACCTCGGCCGAGACGAATCGAGGGCGTCGCGGGCCGGCGTGCCCCCCGTCGAATCGAAGTCGCGTGTCGTCGCCGACGCCCGACTCAGC
>CAYVRC010000034.1:0-41482 GCA_964453205.1 uncultured Pirellulaceae bacterium
CGGTTCGCTGGTCGGCTTGGCGGCGCTGCCGCCCCGACCGCCGCCGCCACGCAAGGCCGCGATGAAATCGGCCGGATTGGGTTGTCCGCCGCCGCCACGTCCGCCGCCGCCACCGCTGTTTTCCTCGGCGAATTTTTCGGCAAAAACGGCTTTGACGATGCTCGAAACGTCCTCGGCGTCTTGATAGATCACGGGAATCAAACCGGGCTTGGCGACCGTGTCGATGTCTTCGGGACTCTCTTGGACGTCCAGCTTTGTCAAGATCGCTTCGATGAATTCCAAGTCCGTCGCGTTGGCTTGGACGATCAATGCGTTGAGTCGCCCGTCGGCAACGATGTTGACCGATCCGCTGGTGGTCAAGATGGACTTCGACGAAGAATCACTGCTGCCACCGCCCAAACCCATCAGTCCGCCGAGCATGCCGCCCCCGATTCCCCCGAGGGCCGAATCGGCGATCGAGCTGAGCGAGGATTCGGCGCCCCCGAGCACGCTGGCGACCATTTCGGCGGCCACGTCGGCTTTGACATATTTCAGCCAGAAAATCGTCGGCAGGTCGGTCGCCGCGCCGGTGGGCTGGGTGACGCTTTGCAAAAGGGCTTCCAGCGCGTCCAACGCCTTGGCGTCTTCCGAAGCGATCAGCAATCCGTTGGGAGTCATCTGAATCACGATGTCCGCGCCCGCGTCGGGATCGATCGATTCCGGGTCTGGGGCATCGTCGAGTGACGTCAGGCGATCCGACGGTGACGACGCCGTGCCGGCGGTCGATCCGCGAGCGGCCGGCATCAGTGCGTTGCCGTCGACAGGTTCGCTGACGTACAGGTATCGCGTCTGCATGGTCCGCCGTGGCGTCACCGAACGGACTTCGTCCAAAGGATCAGACTCTTCCGGATCCCTGAAAGGCTCCGGCGTCGGACGGGCGTCGCGGTTGTCGTGCAAGCGTCGTTCTTTGACCCCGCTGGTCGAAGTGCTGGAGCCACGCGACGGCGTGACGGTGCGGATCGAGTTCCGCTTTCCCGTCATGGGCCACAGGGTTTCTAATTGCTCGAGGGCTTCCTCGGCGGCGCGTCCGGTGTAGGGTAGCATCCGAACCTTGTCGCCCAGCACGGAGAGGCCGTCGTCGCCTTCGAGTTCGCTGATCAACTGGCGGACCTGGGCGACTTGGGCCTTGGTTCCTTTGACCCACAGCCGTCCGGTCACCGGGTCCCCGTCGACGATCGGACCGTCGCCGCCTTCTTCGGTGACGCCGAAATATTTGTTGATCGTCAGCAAGGCTTGCGACGGTTCCAAACGTTTCAGGTCGATGATCGCAAAGTCACTGCCGCTGCCTTCGAGCTCGGTGATGGTTTGACGAATGCGTTCTTGGGTTTCCGGTCGCCCCCAAGCGATGATCGAGTTGCTGTTCGGTTCGATCGCGATCCGCGTGTCCGGAGTGCCGGCAAGCAAGGTCTGCAAGACGTCGAACACGGTCGACACTTGGGCGGTCGAT
This sequence comes from uncultured Pirellulaceae bacterium, assembly GCA_964453205.1. Classification (GTDB taxonomy): domain Bacteria; phylum Planctomycetota; class Planctomycetia; order Pirellulales; family Pirellulaceae; genus Crateriforma. The sequence goes on from CAYVRC010000034.1 coordinate 1,487, forward strand.
ACGGTGTGGGTCACGAAGGAAGGCAAGGCGATCTCGGTTTGTCCGTCTTGTTCGACGTTCGGCAAAGGTTGATCGGCGGTCAGAATGATCGAACGAAGCTGAGCCAATTTGCCGGGGTTGCCGAACGCCAACAAGCGTTCGCCGTACAGTCCGACCGAGATGCGGATCTCGTCGTTGACGTTTTCGCCCGGTTCCAATCCGAGCAGCGGACGCGCCAGTTCCAAGACCTCGTCGGCGCCGCGATGTTGCAGTTTGATTTCGACGACTTCGCTGCTGGCTTGGTTGGCCGAATTCAAGACCGCTTGGACGGCGCGGAGCTTGACGGCCGTGTCGGTCACGCGGACCTGGCCGGCACTTTCCAACACCACCAAATCGCCGAACGGACTGATCAACTGCGGCAATTCTTCGCGTGCCGCATCGGCGTCCAAACTGCCCAGCGGGAAAAACGTCGTCACGATGTCGCTGTTGCTGCGCTTGGGCAATTCGTCGACGGGAATCTGTTCGCTGATTTCGGCGATCAGCTCGCTGGCGTTGTCGATTTCCAAATCAATGACGGTCAGCATTCGGCCGCGACGCACCAACGCCCAGCCTTTGTCCAGCAGCAAACGGTTCAGCAGGTCCAGGCTTTCGTTGATCGAATACTGGCGGGTCGGATCGGAGAAACTGACCGAACCGGGCGGGAAAGCGGACGCCTGCATCGACAGGTCGGCTTTCTCGGCATACCACGTCAACACGTCCCGCCAGGGCGTACCGGTGAAATTGAAGGCAAGTTGGGGGCCCGCCACGGCGATGGCTTGTCGGATGATGTCTTCCGGAGTCTCATCGCGTTGCCGTGAACCGTCCTGGGCACTGGGCCGGTCCCGGGCACTGGGCCGGTCCCGGGCACTGGGCCGGTCCTGGGCACTGGGCCGGTCCTGTCCGCCCTGGTCACCGGCGTCCTGCGCCCGAGCCTCCGATCCGCCGATCGTCACGATCAGGAATGCCGCCAAAAACGTCCCGGTCCGGGCCGGCCCGCGAAAAGGCCACGACAGATGGCGACGCACATGAAGATGAGAAGTCTGTTTCATCTTGCCAATCGATTGACGGAGGAAAATAGGATCGTCGTTTTGACGAGTCGGGCGGGGGGGAGAAGTGCATCACCGCCCCATCGTAATCGCCACGGCGAGTACCGAGCGATCAGCCAGGCCAGGGTTTACGGTTCTTTTCTCGACCGTCGCCCAGGTATCTCATTTAACCCGATGAATTGACAAGAGTTCTGTCCCGTCGGCCGGTTTTCGTGGGCTTCTTTTACCGGAAAAACTCGCCTAGCGACTTGGGATCCCCGCATCCGGCTGATAACATTTGGGGCCGTTGTTCCGCCCGGCCCCGGCCACGACGGTCCGCGGAAACAGATCGACTTCCCCAAAAAACCCACCGCTCGGCATGCTGAAAAAGCAAAAACGACTCATCCTGGCCGAAGACCAGCGGAACGGCATGCGGCACGCTGGACGCGTCAACGGCCAGTTGATGGATTTCATCCGTCCGCACGTCAAGGCCGGGATCACGACCGGCCAAATCGATCGGATGGTCCATGAATGGACCCGAGATCATGGTCATAAAGCGGCCACCTTGGGATACCAGAATTACCCCAAGAGTTGCTGCACCAGCATCAACGAAGTCATCTGTCACGGCATTCCCGGCGACACCGTCTTGAAGGACGGCGACATCGTCAATATCGACATCACCACCGTCGTCGACGGCTGGCACGGCGACCAAAGTGAAACATTTTTGATCGGTGAGGTCGACGAGGAGAAACGGGCCGTGACGCAGTGCGCGTTTGATTGCATGTACATGGCGATCGACGCGCTCAAGCCTGGTTGTCGGGTGGCCTTGATCGGGGAAACCATCGTCCCGGAGGCCCATCGCCGGGGCTTCAGCGTGGTCCGCGAATACGTCGGTCACGGCCTGGGCAAACAGTTCCATTTGGATCCCTCGATCCCGCACTTTCCCAACCGACAAAGTCGCATCGACCGCTTGCATCCCGGCATGTGTTTCACCGTCGAACCGATGATCAACGCGGGGTCGCGGTACACCAAAAGCGACAAGCAGGACGGCTGGACGGTCCGCACCAAAGACGGCCGGCCGTCGGCACAATTCGAACACAGCGTCCTGATGACCGAATCGGGGCCGGAGATCTTGACGCTGACCGAACTCGGTCCCCGCCGCGGACATCGGTTCTAGGACGGCGGGAGTCGGTCAGCGGGGCGTCGCCTTTCACGCTCCGGCACTTTCCCACACTCAGCCTTCTGTTTTTCGGACTTCCAAATCGAACAGCCCGAAGATTTCTTCTTTGGTCAGCCCGGACGGCGGTGTCGGCGCGTCGCCGTCGCCGGCGAACAACGCGTCGAACATCTCGCGTTTCGCTTCCAACACTTCGGCGATCCGCTGTTCGATCGTGCCGACGGCCAACATCCGCGTCACGGTGACCGAGCCGGCCGCGCCGATCCGATGAGCCCGATTGATCGCTTGATCTTCGATCGCCGGATTCCACCAGCGATCGAACAGGAACACGTACCGACAAAACTGTAGATTCAACCCCACGCTGCCGGCACCGTAGCTCATCAAGATCACGTGCGAATTCGGATCGTTCTTGAATCGGTCGATCACCTGCTCGCGTTGCTTGTGTGGGATCTTGCCGTGGTATTCCAAGGGGCCGAATCGAGCCAAGGGGCCGCGCAGCTTGTCGATCGTCTTGGTCCACTGGCTGAACAGGATCGCCTTTTGGCCGCTCGCGGCGACTTCCTCCATGTCGGCGACCAGGCGTTCCAGTTTCGCGCTGCTGCCGGTCACCGGGTCGAAGTTGCAAATCTGTTTCAATCGCAAGACCAATTCAAAGACGTGCTGCACGGTCAGCGATTCGTTCAGTTCTTCCAGGTGAATCACGCCCTCGGATTCGGCTTTCTCGTAGCGTTCGGCCTGCTCGGGCGTCAGGTCGAGCTCGGCGTCACGGAACAGCTTCGGCGGCATGTCTTCCAAGACCATGTCTTTGGTCCGCCGCAGGATATGATCCTTGGACGCTCTCGCCATCGCGGGCAACGGCATCCCCGGCGACAGAAAACCCGGCGACAAAAAGTCAAAGATGCCGACCAAGTCGTCCGGCGAGTTTTCGACGGGGGTCCCCGTCAACGCCCAAGATCGCGTTCGCGGAATGCTTTTGACCACATCGCTCGTCGTGCTGTTGCGGTTCTTGATCCGCTGGGCTTCGTCCAACACGCACAAGTCGAAGTGCAATCCGCCGTCCACGACATCGGCGCGGTCACGCATCAACAACTCGTAGTTGGCGACTTTGACCGGCACGTCGCGTGAGGCCCACTGAAAACTTCGCGTCGCTTGGTTGCCTTCGATCGCGGCGATCGGAATCTCGGGTGCCCACGTCCTGAATTCGCGTAGCCAGTTGGACACCAGCGGTTTGGGACAGACCAACAGGGCGTTGCGGATTTCGCCGCTGCACAATAGCAATCGAATCGTGCTGATCGCTTGCATCGTTTTTCCCAAGCCCATCTCGTCGGCCAAGATCAGGCTGTAGCGGGGGAACATGAACGCGATGCCGTCGAGCTGATACGGGAACGGCTCGAACGGGAAACTCAGCTGACCACTGCCGACCAAGGAATCCAACGGAGGCTGCAACAGATAATAAAGCCGATCTTGAAGCTTCACCACGTCGCTGGGCGGACGAATCCGGACCGGTTTGTCCGACGGCTTTCGCTCTCGACGTTTTTTGTTTTTGTTTCGCGTCGAATCTTCACCGCCGGCCTTTTCGAACGTCGGTGGCAACTGAAAACCGCCGGCGTCGGGAAACACGAATCCGGACGCCTTGAATTGCAGTTTGGGCAGCTTGATCGGCAACGACCGCGGTTCGATCGCGTCGGCCCGCAATTCCAGCGTTCCGGCCGGCGTCAAGTCGTCGACGTGCCAGCCACGATCGACATCGATTCGCACATCCCACGCGGTGCGATCGGAACGGTCGGCGACGGCATGCGTGCTGCTAAAAGGATTGATCATCCGTCTATGCCGCCCGGGCGAGTTGCGAATGGGCTTCCCGAATGGCTTCGCGGATCCGGTCGAAAGGCTCCACGGCGTCGGGCAGGTTCGACAACTTGCTACAGATCCGCTCGGCCGCCTGCTGTTTTTCCATCGCGACCATCAACGTCGAACCGGCCAGGTCGACGGTCACCGAACCGGACAGCATGTCTCGCGTGATCGGACCTTCTTCCTCCTCCGCGGCCGACCGCACCAGACCGACCGGGTAATCGACCATCGATTCCATGGCCAGGGCCTCGGGCTGTTGACAACACATCATGGAAATCGGCGTGCGACAGCTTTTCAGCAGCACCGAAGCGATCACGTCGCCGATCAAGTGCGCCCGAATGGTCGGCCCGAACAGGATCTCGTGCGCCTTGGTCGTCCGCACCGGCAAGGTGCAACGGAATTCCAACGGCCTCCCCGTGTCGTTCAAGGTCAACAGTCCGCCCGTCCAACCGTTCCGTTCGCATTGCACCACGCTGTAGAAACCCAACGTCAAAGAATCGTTGTGACTGCTCATTCGGCTCGCAATTCGGGGACACGCGGACGACCGGGTCGGTGCAAAGGCTAAGTCATCGCATCTTATCGGCTGATGATGATGCTTTCGGCCATCCTGTTGTGCGGACTTTAGCGGTCAGTCCGATTCATGACGCGGCGGCCGATGTGGAAAAAGAGACGCTTTTTTCCGAGGTTTTGTTGAAGTCGGCGACCAATTTTTCCGCCGGTACCGCATTTGTTCGACATCACCGAGAAGCCCTGGTTATACTCGGGTCTGTCCGTCAGGAATCCAGATCATTCGCTCGGAAAAGTCACCGCGATGTCATACGAACAAGAGCCACTCTCGCCCATGTTTCGCATTGATGTGTCACCGGAAACAGAATCCAATCCGCCCGCTTCGTTCGAACGCGTGACCGTCCAACTGTTACAGCAAATGGTTGCCATGCAGCAACAACAAAACAAATTGCTGGAAACGATGGTCCGACAAAACGCGGCCGCCCAGCAGCAGCGATCTCAAGAACTGGAACAGTGGCGACAAGCGAACCCGCGGCTTGCCAAAGATTGCCGCAAGGCGGCGGAATTACTGAGCGAAGTCCAGACGCAGTTCTTGGAAAACCTGACCGAAGAGATTCATGACAGCGGCGAGCATTTGGTCGAAGGCGAGTTCATGATGAACGAATTCGTCGACCGCTTCGGGCCGAGGATGGCACACCTCAACGGCATCCTGCAAGTCTTAGCGCAACTGGGAACGACCGAAACGGCCGCCCAAAAACAAGAACAGTGATCCCGCCTGATCGGTCAACCCGTCGGGGACGCACTGCCACCGGCTACGGTAATATCCGACCTTCGCCTTGCACCAGTTCCACGGTGCGGTCGACCTGGCCGATCCCAAAAGTTTCCTCCGCGCCGCCCGGCCACGTGACCTCGACCGTGTCGACGACTGCCTGATCCCCCAGCCCGAACGTCAGTTCCCGTTCGCTTTGGCTGAGGTAGCTTTTAGTGGGCATCACGACTCTGGTTTGCGATTGATTTTTCACCACCAGCGTCGCAGTTCCGCCGATGGCGTCGCGGTTACATTCCCGGCCGACCAGACGGAGTCGCAAGTAATGATGGCCGGTCGCCTGGTCGTTGCGAAAGATCTTTGGGGGTCCGCCGCTGGTCGTGATCACGACATCGCTGTCTCCGTCGCCGTCGAAGTCGCCGTACGCCGCGCCCCGCCCGACGATCGGACGGGGAAAGTCCTCGCCCGTGGACAGCGGATCGACTTGCACCAGTTCCGACGCCGCGTCTTTGCCGGCGTTCCAGAACAACTGCGGCGGTTGGGCGTAACGCTGCGTCGCTTGGGTCTTGGCGATGTCGTCTTCCAGATGTCCGTTCGCGCCCAAGATGTCGACCCGCCCGTCCAGATCGATGTCAAAGAAAAAGAGCCCGAACGTCAAACCCTGTCGGGTCGGCGGACCGAAGCCGGTGAACATGGCCGCGTCGACGAAGTGGCCGCGGCCGGGCCGAACCATGTAGAGCGCGCTGGCTTCGTTGGCAAAGTTTCCGATGCCGATCGCCAATGTGCCGTCGCCGCGAAACCTGGCGCCGTCGATCCCCATCGCGCCGCGGGCGTTGCCGCTGCGGTCGTACGCGATGCCGCACAATTGGCCGACTTCGTCGAAGGTTCCGTCGCCGTTGTTGTTGAATAAAAAGTTTCGCACCGTGTCGTTGGCGACGACCAAGTCCATCGCTCCGTCGTCGTCAAAGTCCACCGGCAAGACGCCCATCGCCTTGCCCAGCGGCACGTCGGTGTCGGGGTTGCGGACCTGGATGCCGGCGGACCGGGAGACGTCGGCGAACGTGCCGTCGCCGTTGTTGTGATACAAGTACGAAAAACTGCCCCGGAACGCGCGGGGCGGGCCGTAGGCGCGATGGACTCCGTCGAGAGTAAAGTTCTGGGACAAGTCCGCCTGTTTATCCCACGTCACGTAATTGCCGACGAACAAATCCAATAAGCCGTCGTTGTCGAAATCGACGAACCCGCAACTCGTACTCCAAGCCTCCGGGTCGCCCGCAACACCGGACGCTCCGGTCACATCGACCAAAACGCCGTCGTCGTTTCGCAGCAGCCTGTTGCCGCCGACGGCGGACAAGAAAACGTCGGGATCGCCGTCGTTGTCATAATCACCGACGGCCACGCCCATGCCGTACAGCGACACGTCGGCACCGCTGGCCTCCGAGACGTCTCGGAACGATCCCCGGCCGTCCCCGCGGTACAGCCGGCACGTCGACGGCGGGCGACCGTCGTCGGGCGTCCACGGCCAAGGCTTGGAATTGACGAAGAACAAGTCTTGGTGGCCGTCGCCGTCGAAATCGAGCACGGCGACCCCGCTGCCCATCGTTTCGGGCAGTAGCTTGTCGCCGGCGCGTCCGGTGTCATGCACGAAGTCGACGCCCGATCGGGCGGTGATGTCGACCAACGGCAAAGCGGGCACCGCGTCCTCGGTCACGCGGGTTTGCGGGCCGACGATTTCGAACGTCAAGTCCTCGCGGAGTTCCGTCGGTGTTCTCAGTGCGAACCAAAGCCCCAGCCCGATCACCGCGAGGGCCGCGAGAACGACCAGGGACCAGACGACCGCGACGCCGATAACGGCGTCGTCTTCGGTCATTTCGTCACGGGTCTGTCTGTCCTGGGCCGGATCGGACATGGGGAATTAGCCGACTTCTTTTTCGTTGATCCAATTCATCATCCGACGCAGTCCCTTGCCGATTTGTTCGACGCCGTGCTGTTGTTCGCGGCGACGGGTGGCTTTGAAGAACGGAGCGCCGCCACGGTTTTCCAGGATCCAATTGCGGGCAAAGGTGCCGTTTTGGATCTCGGTCAAAATCTTTTTCATCTCGACCTTGGTTTCCGGCGTGATGATTCGCGGTCCGCTCACGTAGTCACCATATTCGGCGGTGTTGCTGATGCTGTAACGCATGTAGCTCAGCCCGCCTTCGTACAGCAAGTCGACGATCAGCTTCAGTTCGTGCATGCATTCGAAGTAGGCCATTTCGGGTTGATAGCCGGCTTCCACCAAGGTTTCGAAGCCGGCTTTGACCAGTTCGCTGACGCCGCCGCAAAGGACGACTTGTTCGCCGAACAAATCCGTCTCGGTTTCTTCGGCAAAGGTCGTCTGGATGACGCCGCCGCGGGTGCCACCGATGCCTTTGGCGTACGCCAGTCCGATGGCTTTGGTCGAATCGGCCGCACCGTCGCCGAGGGCCAACAAGGAGGGAACGCCGCCGCCTTTTTCGTATTCGCTGCGGACCAAGTGCCCGGGACCTTTGGGCGCGACCAACAGGGTGTCGATGCCGGCCGGCGGGACGATTTGTCCGAAGTGAATGTTAAAGCCGTGGCTGCACATCAAGATGTTGCCTTTGGACAAGTTCTCGCGGATCGAATCGCGATAGATGTCCGCTTGCACTTCGTCGGGAAGCAACAGGTTGACGACGTCGGCGGCTTTGGTCGCCTCGGCGATGGACATCGGCTTGAAACCGTGGCTGACCGCCAAGTCGTGGTTGGCCGATCCGGGACGCTGTCCGATCACGACTTCGCATCCGCTGTCGCGAAGGTTCTGTGCTTGGGCGTGACCCTGCGATCCGTATCCGAGAATCGCGATCGTCTTGCCCTTCAGGTGTGAAAGATCGGCGTCGTTGTCGTAATAAACCGTAGCTGCCATGACGTGGGTGTCTTTAAAAAAAGGGGTTTGGGTGGGGGAAATCGAGTGGAAAGGTGATCGGCCGGGGCCGGACGCGTCCGGAGTGGCGAACCCGGCGTGCCGAGACGGACCGGCTCCCAGGGCGCGCCGGCTTGCCGAACCGCATCCCTCCGCGACTCGGCGGTCGGGTCCGTTTCAGGACGCCGTGGTGACGCGTTGGATGGATCCTCTGGCGGCGGACGATAGACCTTCGGAGATCGCCGGACCGCTGCCGCCGCGGACCATCGCGACGCGTCCGGTGCGGACCAATTCGACGATGCCGTAGGGCCGCATCCGTTCGATGAAGGCTTGGACTTTGTTTTCACGCCCGCTGATTTCGATCATGACTTCTTCCGGACCGACGTCGACGATCGCGCCGCGGAAGATGTCGACCAACTCGCGGACCTCCGATCGCCTCGGTCCGGCCGGTGCCCCGACCTTGACCAGCAACAGGTCGCGTTCGACAAAATCGCGTGAGCTGATGTCGTGGACCCGGACGACGGTGACGATCTTTTCCAGTTGCTTGCGGACTTGTTCCACGACACTGTCATCGCCCACGACGACGAAGGTCATGCGGGAAAGACGCGGATCTTCCGTCTCGCCGACCGCCAACGAATCGATGTTGTAGCCGCGTGAGGCCAGCATGCCGGAAATATGCGCCAGCACGCCGGGAACGTTCTGGACCAGGGCCGACAAGACGTGTCGGTGCATCGGTTTGGTCATGGATGCCGCTGCGAGGGGGGAGGAGGAATAAAAGAAAAAGCGTGGAAAGCGATTGTCCGGATCGAAAAAAAGACGGGGTCGTTTTTCGATTACGCTGGATTCGGCGTGCCAAAACCGAGCGGGGCATGATAATTTTGACGCCACGCGGTCACAAGGGCGCGCAACGACACCCCGGGTCAGAAGCATGAATTTCCGTATCGAATTGCCAGCGTATCGCGGCCCGATCGACTTACTGTTGTACCTGGTGCGTCGCCAAGAGGTCTCCTTGGCCGAAATCTCGCTGGCCAAGATCGTCGACCAGTACCTGGCCTACCTGGACATTTTGAAGGCCCTGGATCTGGGCGACGTGGGCGACTTTTTGGATTTGGCGTCGATGCTGGTGGAGCTGAAAAGCCAAGCCGTGCTGCCCAAAATCGTCGACGACGCCGAGGATCCGAGCATCGAGGATCCGCAGGACGAACTGGTCGAACGCTTGTTGCAGTACAAGGAAATTCGCGACGCGGCGGCCGTCTTGGACGAAATGAGCCAACGTTGGCAGGACCGGTTCGAACGAATGAGCGACGATCTGCCGACGCGGCGAATGGACCCCGGCGACCAGCCGATCGTCGACTTGGAAATCTGGGACTTGGTCAGCGCGTTCGGCCGGATCATGCGCGAAGCCGCCGGACCGCCGCAAACCGAAGTCATCTACGACGACACGCCGATCCACGTCTACATGAAACGCATTCACGGTCGATTGAGGGAGCTTCCACGGATCCCCTTGATCGATCTGGTCGCCGGCGGGGAACACAAGTCGGCGCTGATCGGTTGGTTCTTGGCGACCCTGGAATTGACCCGACACCATGGTGCGGCGGTGGAGCAGGACGAACACGGCGAGATCGTCGTCGTCCGCACCGAAACGTATCGAGAAAACTTGAACGTCGATGAAGTCGACAATTACGCCGCCGACGCGTTGGAAAACAGCAGCCTGCCGATTCGCATGCGCTGAATCAAGACGTACGAGACCGATGCCGCGCCGCGAGTCCGCTGTGGATCGTCTCGGGTTCCACCGAAAAGCGGCGCTGATAAGCTCCTCGTCGATCCGAAAAAACAACTCCTAGCCACCGCCCCGATCCCCACCGCGCCGCACTCCTTCTTTCATGGTCGAAAATGTTCCCCTGCTCAGCCACGTTCATGACGGGTTGACGATCGAAGGTTATTCCCGCGCTGCGGTTCAAACGTGTTGGCGAATCAACGAATTGAAGCTTTTGTTCGACGTCGGTGTTCAACCCTGGGACTTCATGGGCACTTCGACGATGTTCATCAGCCACGCCCACTTGGATCACATCGCCGCGTTGCCGGCCTACGTCTCGCGGCGTCGAATGATGAAGATGGACCCGCCGGTGATCTACTTGCCCGATTCGGCCGTCGATCCGGCTTGGAACATGCTGCAAAATTTTCGGACGCTGGATCGTGGCGCGATGCCGTGCGAACTGATCGGCTTGCTGGGTGGTGATCAGACGGAGATCGGACGCGAATACGTCGTCGAAGCCGTCACCACCAAACACACGATCGATTCGCTCGGCTTCATCGTTTGGCAACGCCGACACAAATTGAAGGAACAGTTCCTCGGACTCTCGGGCGAGGAAATTCGTGACCTGCGTTTGTCCGGCACCGAGGTCACCGCGGAAACGCGTGTCCCTGTCCTCGGATACACCGGCGATACCGCGCCGCAAGGTCTGGACAATAATCCGCAGTTCTTCGACGCCAAGGTTCTGATCAGCGAACTGACCTTCGTCGCGCCGGAACATCGCAAAGAAAAAATTCACAAGCACGGACACATGCACATCGATGATTACAAACAGCGATCCGAGCGTTTCGGTAACGAATTGATCATCGCCGGCCATCTGTCGACCCGCTACAACGACGCCCAAGTCAGACGCATGGTCAAATCGGCTTTGCCCGGAATGCTCGACGGGCGTTTGAAACTGTGGCTGTGACGGGGCAAGCCGCCGTGGCCGATGCCGAATCGATTTGGCCGGCGGCTCGCTCGGCGTATCTGCATGTCCCTTTTTGCCGACACCGCTGCGGCTACTGCAACTTCAGCGTCGTCGCGGGCCGCGATGAGCTGATCGACCGCTACTTGGCCGCCGTCGAGCGGGAACTGGCGGCCTGTTCGCTGACGGACCGATCCGGTGGAGGGGACCTCGACGCTTTCGCGTCGCCAGAAACAACGCTGGAAACTCTGTTCGTCGGCGGCGGGACCCCGACGCACCTGAGCGAAGCCCAGCTGTCAACGCTGTTCAAGATTCTGGACGAGCACTGGCCGCGGACCGGCGACGCGGAGTTCACTTTCGAAGCCAATCCGGAAGACATCACCCCGGACAAGCTGCATCTGCTACGCGAGCACGGCGTCAACCGCATCAGCTTGGGCGTGCAGTCGTTCCGGCCGGCGAAGATCGCCACGTTGCAGCGAGGGCATTCGCCCGATCAGGCGATCGACGCGATCCGGGCGGCTTGCCGAATCATCGGCAACGTGTCGGTGGACCTGATCTTTGCCACGCCCGGCGAAACGCTCGGCGACTGGGAATCGGATTTGCAGACGGCCCTGAGCTTGCCGATTCGACATCTGTCGACGTATTCGCTGACGATCGAAAAGGGCACCGAATTTTTCGGCCGGCACCGGCGGGGCGACTTGAAGGGACCGGGCGAACGCACCGAGATTCGCATGTACCGCACGGCCGGTCGTACCGCGTCGGAGGCGGGCTTGCCGCGTTACGAAATCAGCAATCACGCGGCCCCGGAGTATCGGTGCCGACACAACTTGGCGTATTGGCGTGGCGAAAGTTGGCTGGCCGCCGGACCGGGAGCGGCAAGGTTCGTCGGCGGTCGCCGCGAAGTCAATCATCGCAGCACCACGACCTATCTGAAACGCATCGAGTCGGGTCGATCGGCCATCGCCGAAACCGAAATCCTCTTGCCGACCGAATTCGCTCGGGAACTGATGGCGTTCGGCGTCCGCCAGCTCGACGGCGTGGACATGCGAGACGTCACCCGGCGGAGCGGCATCAACGTTCACCAGCTTTGCCAGGACCCGATCGACCGATTCGTCCGCGAGGGCTTGATCACTTGTCGAGACGATTCGGTCCGCTTGACCGATCGCGGCGTCCTGTTCGCCGACACCGTGGCGTCCGGCTTCTTGGGCTAACCCCGTCGTCGAAAACGGCATTGGTCATAAGGCGTCTTCGGCGCCGGGCAGGTGATCGACCGACAGCAACAGAACCGTCCGACGCTTCTCGCCGCCTTCGCCTGCGTGCATCAACATGCCGCGACCGATGCCGCGAGGCTCCCGGGTCGGGGCGACCATCAAAACGTCGCCTTCGCCCAGGTGGATGGTCCATTGCAGTTCATCGAATGCCCAGGATTCGCGACGCTGCTCCATGCGGACCGCCGCCCGACTGGTGGTGAACGATTTGCGCATCTCGCCGTGTTGAATCTCGGGTCGCAGGTTCAAGCGGACCTGCCCGTGCATCGGGCCGGCTTGAGGCGAAATCGTTAACACCGGTTGCGGTTCCGACAGGGTTCGCCCGACGGTTTCGCCGCCCAGTCTTGCCAGCGTGACGTGACGTCCGGCGACGGGATGCCGCAACGGCAATTCGTAACGACCGCCCAAACGCATCGGCTCGGTGCTGTCCAGTCCGGCGACTTCGTCGGCCACGTCGGCTTGTCGCATGAATTCGTCGATCACGTCGATGGCCGGTTGCAAGGCGGCCAAGTCGTCTTTCAATCGTTGGACGTTGTTGACCACGCCGAGGCGTAGCCCGTTGTCGATCAGTCGCCGGCGGACGGCGTGGTTGATCGCGGTTTCGTCGACCGATCGCCAAAGATCTTGCCAAGGATCGGTGGCGAACGAGTCGCTAGCCGTGGAAGAATCTGTCGGTTCGGGCAGCGCGATGGAGAAAAAGCGACTTCGCAGCAGAATGGATTGGGGATGGTGCCGAACGGTTTCCGAGGGCACGCGCGAAACTGCCGTCTCCGTGTCCCGGCCGGGGTTGTTCCACGTCGCGCAGCCGGTGAACGCCAGTCCCAAGAAACCAACCGCCGAACAGGCACCGACGCGCAGCGACAAGCTGTGAAGCAAGGCGAGCACCGAAATCGGCGATCGTTCGCGCACGTGCGAACTCCGTTTCGCGTTTCATGGATACGATCCTGCTGAGAAACCGCCACAACAGACGACGCCGGTGGTACGAAACAAGCTCCCGCGGCGTCAAGCTTGAACGGACGTCGATTCGTCGGGCCGCCGGCCGAAGCGGCCGAGTGCCGTGGTCGCGGCGGGACGCAGCGTTCATTTTCCGGGTGGTGTCAACCGCATCGTATGGCGGGGATGCGCGCCAGCAAAGTCAGGATTGCGACTTGTCATCATCGCCAATTCTGCTAGTCTCCGGGACCCTCTAGGGTCCATCGGCCTGGTCGTTTTGATCGTCAGGCGTGGGCGTCACGAACACTCAACCGCATTCGGAGAAACAACTCGGTGGGAACGAAGAGAACCGGCAAAGGTCGTCGCAAGGTAGGACGAAAAAAGCGACGCATGCGTGCCAAGATTCGGCACCGCAAGAAATAGACTGGCATCGCGTTCCCGCCGGGGCACGCGGGTGTTGTGGCACGGCCCACTTGGCGATCGATGCGAACTTTTTGGGCCGAGTTCCTTCTCGGGCCGACCTCGCTCGGATCACAGGCCCGATTCGGATCACAGGCCCAATTCGGCCAACCAACGGCGTTTACGTCCGTCGCCCCCGGCGGCTACCGCATTTTCACGTCGGGCGTGTTCCAAGCTTTCTTCCAGTTCGGCGATCCGCCGTTGCTGGTCCTGACGTTCGCGCGACAGCTTGGCGCGTTCCAGCGAAGCTTCGATCTCGGCTTGGCGGAATTTTTCTTCCCAGTCGATTTGCATTTGCTGGAGCCGTTCGCGCTCTTGCCGGATCAAGTCGTCTCCGTCCAGCATTTGAGCGATCGCGGCGGCCCCCACGGCCACGCCTTCGCCGGCGTGTTCCCGCTGCTCCAGGAGCGCCCGCAACTCGGCGACTTCGGCATCCCGGCGGAGGACTTCGCCGCTCAACGATTCCAAACGGTCGAACACTTGGGCCGCCAGGCGAGCCGGATCGGCCTGTTCATCGGATCCCGTTTCCTCCATCACGTCGGGCATTTTTGTGCTCAGCGTCGACAAGAACGATTCGGCGTCGAAGGAATCGTCCTCCATTTGTCGATAAATCAGTTCCTTGCGTTGATCCCAAGTCAGCAAGTCGGCTGCATCACGGCCGGTGATGTTCGCCGTCGTCGACACGGTCGAGCCCGCCGCGCGAGCTTCGGCAAGTTCGCGTTGCAGTTCGCGGTTCTCTTCGGAAAACTCTTCGTTGTCGGCGGTCAGCTGCTGGACGCGGCGCAGCAACTCTTCGTGTTCCTCCGCGAATTCGTCCGTCGCCCACGAGGCTTCGGCGGGCGGGGCTTCGGCGGGCGGGGCTTCGGCGGGCGGGGCGTCATCGACGGGCCGGATGGAGTCTTGAATCAGCGATTTGAGCGATTGAAACTCGGCGAGCAAGACTCGGGCGTATTCGGGCGGAATCGCGGGTTCGTCCTGTCGATGGACGTCAGGGCGGACGACCTGCGGATCGATCGGCGCATCGACGACCGGCGTGTCTTCGACCGGTTTATTCTCGGCGGGCGTGTCCCCAACCGGCGTTGCCAGGAGGTTCGGGTTCGACGTCTCGCCGGAGTTCGAATGGGATTGTCCAGCGGCTCGGCGCGAACGGCGTGAATGTCGGTTCCTTGATTTGCGGGACATGGGATGCCTGAGAGAGAAGAGTTTTGTCAAAGCTGACAACACGGTGCGACGCGAACATCTCACTCCCTATCCTTACGTCAAAAAACCTCGATCGTCAAAAACGACACGACAGAATCAAGGGGACGGCGCGTCGGTATTCGCCGACTCTTTCTCGGTCTCGCGGGATGATTCGAGCCGGTGACGATCTGGTGATCCGTTTGCTATCATCCGGTAAAAGGTTGCAGCAGAAGATCGATGGCTAAAAAGAAATCCAAACGCGTCGCCGATGACGCCGATTCTGCCGCGGAATCGGACGGATCCTTTGCGTTCGAAGGGGCGATGGAGCGGATCGAGAGGATCGTGCAGTCGCTGGAAAGCGGCAAATTGGACTTGGGCGATGCGTTGAAACAGTACGAATCGGCCGTCGGTGAACTGAAGCGTTGCCATCGTTTTTTGGAATCGGCCGAACGCCAAGTCCGCGTGCTGGCCGGCGTCGACGAAGACGGAAATCCGATCACCGAGACGCTCGAGGACGTCGATTCGGACGACTTGCAGGTGAAACAGGCCGGTCGCAGTCGGCGACGCGGCGGCGGACGGCCCGGTGCGGCGAAGGAATCTGACGATGATGACGATTTCCCGGGGCTTTTTTAGCACTTTGCCATGTATTTCGCGGTCGGTGAAGCTCGGCAGCCTGTGGCCGGTAGCCGCTTTCCTATAATCTTCACGAAAATTCGGACGCTTCGGTCGGTCGGGCGCGTTTTTATGGCACGAAGCTCTCGGATCCGCCTGGCACCTGGCATGACCCGCTGTGACTGAAGAATCAATTTCCACTTCCACTGACCCGGCGATCCGGAACGTCTCCTCGCCGGACGATCCGACCGGTTTGGCCGATCTGGGGTCCGTCATCGAAACGGCCTTGCAGAGGGGCATTGGCGACCAGGCGGTGACAGGCCCCGGGTGTCCGGCCCGCTTGGCCGAGGCGATGCGATACGCGCTTCTGGCACCGGGGAAACGGCTGCGCCCCGGTTTGGTGCTGATGGCGGGGGAAGCCTGCGGCGTCGACCCCCTTTCGCCGGCGGCCGAAACGCTTTACCCGGCCGTCGCCGCGGTGGAAATGGTCCACGCTTATTCGTTGATCCACGACGACCTGCCGGCCATGGACGATGACGACCTGCGGCGTGGCCGGCCGACGGTGCATTTGCAATTCGACGAAGCGACGGCGATCCTGACGGGCGACGCTTTACTCGCGGCGGCTTTCCGATGCCTTTGCCGCGGCTCCGCTTCGGGCGATCAGGTCGCGCGGGCGGTGGACTGTTTGTCCCGTGCGGCCGGCGCGACCCGCCTTGTCGGCGGGCAAGCGGATGACTTGGCCGCCGAAAACGAATCTTCATCGATCCGAGAGGCCGTCGCCGGCGATCCGGACCAGGCGCTGGTCGTCTTGGAATCGATCCATCGTCGCAAAACGGGGGCCCTGATTCAGGCGTCCCTGTCTTTGGGTGCGATATTTTCCCAGAACGCCGCTGCCGGACCGACACAAGCGAATCAGCGGGCCGAAGTCGCCTTGTCCGATTACGCTGAAGACCTCGGTTTGGCTTTCCAGGTCGTCGACGATCTGCTCGATTTCACCTCGGATGCTTCGCGACTCGGAAAACGGACCGGGAAAGACGCCGAGCGGGGCAAATTGACTTACCCGGGACTGTTGGGCGTCGAAGCGTCGCGGCGTCGTGCGGCCGAACTGGTCGAATCGGCGACGGCTCATGCGGAGTTGCTCGGGCCGGGGGCATGGCGGTTGATCAAGATGGCGAGGTACGTGTTGGAGCGAACACATTGACTAACAGCGTGAAGAAATCTGGCGAGCGGGCGGACGACCAAACCGGCGGCGCGGCGCGGCATCCATTGTTGGCGGGGTTGGAGGATTCGCGTCCACTGCGCGACTTTTCCGACGGCAAATTGGCCGAGGTCGCGACCGAAATCCGGGACGTGCTTTGCAATTTGCTGGCCAGTCGTACCGCTCACTTCGCATCGAACCTGGGCGTCGTCGAGCTTTGCTTGGCCTTGCACGCCGAGTTCGATTTTCCCGTCGACCGGCTGATCTGGGACACCGGGCACCAGATTTATCCGCACAAGCTGATCACCGGGCGGTATCGCGATTTCGCGTCGATACGCACCGCCGGCGGTTTGATGGGTTATCCCAATCCGCAAGAAAGCGATTACGACTTGTTCATGACCGGCCATGCGGGCAGCAGTGTCAGTACCGCCGTCGGACTTCGCAGCGGCGATCAGGTGCAGGGACACGGGCACAGGAAAACCGTCGCCGTGATCGGTGACGGAGCTTTCCCCAGCGGCATCGTCTTCGAAGCGATGAACAATGCCGGCGAACTGGGCGACGACCTGACGATCGTTTTGAACGACAACAAGATGTCGATTTGTCCGCGAACCGGCGCGGTGGCCAAGTACTTGGACCGTTTACGGGGCAATCCGTTTTACAGCGGACTGAAACAAGAAGTCACGCGGCTTTTGGATCACGTTCCGATGTTCGGTGATCCCGCCGAGCGTCTGCTGGCACAAATGAAGGAAGGCGTCAAAGCCGGTTTGCTGGGCGGAATGTTGTTCGAGGAATTGGACATCCGCTACGTCGGGCCGATCGACGGACACGACATTTCGCTGCTGCGAAAATACTTGGCGATGGTGCGGGAGATGTCCGGTCCGGTCTTGCTGCACGTCGTGACCGAAAAGGGTCACGGCTACAAACCGGCCGCCGAGGATCCGGTTTACTTCCACACGCCGCCGGCCTTTAAAGACACGACCGACGGATTGGTCACATTGCCCAGTTCCGGTTTGCCGCCTTACACCGTGCACGCTCGGGATGCGATCCGGCGGGCGATGGAAAACGATCCCAAGGTGACGGTGATGACCGCGGCGATGTGCCAAGGCAACAAGCTGGAACCGGTTCGTCAGCAATTCCCGGATCGATTCTTTGACGTCGGGATCTGTGAATCCCACGCGGTCGCTTTCGCGGCGGGCCAAGCCAAGACCGGTTTGAAGCCCATCGTCGACATCTACAGCACGTTCTTGCAGCGGAGCTATGACCAAATTTTTCAGGAGGTCACTCTGCAAGACTTGCCCGTCGTCTTCATGATGGATCGCGCCGGCCTGACCGGCCCCGACGGCCCGACCCATCACGGCGTGTACGACATCGGTTACCTGCGTGTCTTTCCGAACTTGACGCTGATGGCGCCCGGATACGCGGCCGAGTTGGAACTGATGTTGCAAGCGGCCCTGGAACATCCGCATCCCAGTGGCATCCGTTATCCCAAGGCCTCCGCGCCGCAACTGAACCGCTTGCCCCGACCCATCGAAATCGGAAAAAGCGAAACGATCCGCGAAGGCAGCCACGGAACGATCGTCGCCTACGGGGCGATGTTGGAGTACGCGCTGGCGGCCGTCGAAATGCTCGGCGACGACCTGGACGTCGGCGTGGTCAACGCCAGGTTCGTCAAACCGATCGATGACGCGATGATCGGCCGCGTGACCACGCCGGGACGGTTTGTGGTCACCTTGGAAGAAGGCACCGGCATCGGCGGGTTCGGATCCGCCTTCTTGGAATCGGCCGCCAAGCAGCGTCTGGACACGCGGCGGATTCACATCTCGGCTTTGCCCGATCAGTTCGTTCCGCACGGGGACCGCGACGACTTGTTGGCCGAGAGTGGCCTTTCGCCCGAAGGCATCGCTCGGACGTGTCGACAAGCCGCGGCGGAGATCGAACCGTCCGAAACGGCGCCGCTGGGCATCGGATCGACCACGGCGGCGAAATGATTTCCGGCTATGTTGGCGGCTGTCCGTGAAATCATCCTTTTTGCCCGGAAACGCCGTCTCATGACTGATACCGCCGCCGACGAGTGGATGTCCGGTGGTTCGTCGCGACCCAAGGTGGTCATCCTGGGCGCCCCGGACCGTGATCGTGTGCGATACGAACTGGAGCGTCTCCGGCCGATCATCGCCGAACGTGCCGACATCGTCGCCGAGGACCTGACGTTCGAATACGACTTTCGCGACACCGACCACGACTTGGTGATCGTCCTCGGCGGTGACGGTTCGATCCTGCAATCGGCAAGGCAGATGGGCAATCACCAGATTCCCGTTTTGGGCGTCAACTGTGGTCGTCTCGGTTTCCTGGCGGCGTTATCGCCGGATGACTTCCTCAACGCGTGGCCGGAAGTCTGCTGCGGCGGGTTTCAAGTCATCGACCACTTGATGTTGAGCGTCTCGTTGCTGCGCGGCGGCAAAACGTTCAGCCAACAGTTGTCGCTGAACGAAGCCGCGATTCTCGGCGGTCCGCCCTTTCGGATTTTGGACATCGATTTTTGGGCCGACGGTCACTTGGCGACACGCTATCGATGCGACGGCTTGATCGTCGCCACCCCGGTCGGATCGACGGCGCACAACTTGTCGGCCGGTGGTCCGATCTTGCGGCGGCATTTGCAAGCGATCGTGATCAGTCCGATCAGTCCGCACACGTTGACCTATCGTCCGCTCGTCGAATCGGCCGACACGGTGATGGAACTGTCGGTGACCGAACCCCACGCCTCGACATCGGTGGTGGTCGACGGCCGGCCGATGGAACGCTTGCTGCCGGGGGATCGGGTCCGCATCGAGAAAGCCGACACGTCGTTCAAGATGATCTCGGTCCCGGGCCAAAACGACCACCGCACGCTCCGCGACAAACTGGGCTGGGGCGGCAGTGTCCCCGCCGATCGCATTTGACCGGCGGACACGGTCAGCGTTTGGGCCGACCGGCACCGGGCAAATCAAGGCGAGTCGCTCGGTTCGACGGTCAGCCTGATCGGTTCAAAGGGGACATGGCGGATCGCCGCGCCGCCGTTGTAAAACCGAATGCCGTCGAGGCTTCTTCCGTCGATACGTTGGTGCGTGTGCCCGAAAACGATCCGCCGGATGCCGCGGGTGTCTTGTTCGTTTTGTCGCCGCATCCAACGTAGCAACCGGCGGCAGGTTCGATCGACCGGATGGACGATCTTGGCGGCGGCCCAGTGCAGGCGAAAGCTGATCGCCGCGTCGTAGGCACGGTTCTGCAAGTGACCTGCCGGACGCTTTCGGCTCCAGGTGTTTCGGTACCGTCGAAAAGATTCCACGCTGCCCTGTTTCTCGATCACGTCACCGTGAACGAACAAGGTGTCGCCGATCCGCATCGCATCGGCGTCGACGACGAAGTTCGGTTGCTCGGCCGACCATTCGTTTAAACGCTGCACGAACGGCGGATGGGCGTCGTGGTTTCCCCGCAGGAACACGAACGACTTGTCGGGAAAACGCGTACACCAGGAACCCAGCCAACGGGTCGACTCGTCGATGGATCGCTGCGGAGACTCCAGACGGCTCCAGCGAAAATCGAAAAGGTCGCCTCCCCAAATGCAGGTGTCGGCCCACTCGACGGCACCGTCGATGGCGCCGCGATGCTCCTCGACGACGCACCGCGAGCTGAACAAAT
The DNA here is from genome assembly GCA_964453205.1 of uncultured Pirellulaceae bacterium. Lineage (GTDB taxonomy): Bacteria > Planctomycetota > Planctomycetia > Pirellulales > Pirellulaceae > Crateriforma. The sequence continues at coordinate 21,792 of CAYVRC010000034.1, forward strand.
GCAGATCGGAAATGAATGCGATTCGACGCGGGGCGGGCAAGGATTGCGTGTCGGGATGGGTCGTCCAATGATCGATCATGCAGACCGCTCGGGTCGTAGGGCTGGGGTGAACGCCAAAGCCGACCGGCCGGGCCGACCGAGCGGGCGCATCTTCGGGAACCACGTTAAAATCGACACGCCGGCAATTCGCAAAACACCTTCACCTTCGTAGTGCGATCTCGGGCTTCCACGTTACAGGAATTGGCGATGGCCGCAGCGCCACAGAACGAAACAATCGAAGAAGCCAGATTGCGTCGCAAGAAACGCGATTTGCGAAAGAATCGCCAGCGTTGGATCAAACAGAACCTGTACTGGCTGGTCTTTGCGGGCGTCAGTCTGGTCGGTGCCGTCGGATTCGTCGCCGTGTTGCTGGTCAGTTGGTTGACGGCAGCCGGGGACACCCGGTGGGTCGATCGATCGATGCGAGACATGGAAGCGGCACTGGAGAAATATCGGCAAGGCGACGTCGAGGGGGCGTACCGGGACATCAGCGACCTGACCGTCCCCGAACAACGGCCCGCCCCCCGGGGCAATTCCGCAGCGGAGCCATCGCCGTCGTTTCGTTTGACCGAAGCGATCGACCAAGCCAATCATTGGATCGCCGAGTTTCTCGTCCAGCGGCGTGCCCATATCCGAGACCCTGCGGCGATGAAAATGGTCCGTTGGCACTTGAACGACGCCGAGGTCGGGGGTGACGTCGATGCCGCGGTCGCGTTGGCGATGATCGATGCGTCCCAGGGCGACACCTTCATGGCCGCTTTCCGCTTGGAAACGGTGGCGGACAGGCGTCACGATGTTCTGTTGCCGTTGACTTGGTTCGCGATCGAACAAGCGAGGGTCAACCGAGCCGAGCGCACCGCCGACCGCGCCGAAAAGGAGTATCGAAAGCGGACGAAGGCTGACGACGACGATGTCATGGCGACGCTGGGTTTGGCCGAAGCTCTGATGTTGCAGAGTCGTTTCGATGAAGCGAGGCAAGTGTTGGATGGTGGCCGAGCCACCGCGGAATCTCGCGGGCTGTTGTCCGATGCACGCGTCCGCGTGGCGCTGGCGGAATTCGCCGAAGGCGAAAACCGCGGCGACGCCGCGGAGGACTTGTCCCGCCGTCTGGTCGAATCCTTGCGGGCCAACCCCCGGAGCGAAATTTTGTGGCGACTGCTGCTGAAGACCGCCGCCGAATCGTCGCCGCCGCAGAAGCAGGAAATCCAAGCCTTCGTCACCGAGATGTCGAAAGACACGAGCGTCCGGTCGACGGTGCTGCTGGCCCGAGCGAGACGGGCGTTGTGGCGAGAGGAGTTTTCGCAGGCCAAGGCGTTGGCGGAGAAGGCGATCGGAGCGGCCGAGGATCACGACGAAGCCGAGCACGTTTTGGCGGTTTGTCTGATCCGAGCTTATGAGGCGAAATCGTTCGCGATCGAGAACGATTTGGACAGGCTTTCCGTGCTGCCCCAGCGGGTTCTCGAGCTGGTCGAACCTTTGATCAGAGCCGCCCCGGCCCGCTACGATTTTCGGGCCACTCGATCGGCCGCCTTGATCGCAAAATCGCAATCCGGACAGGCGCTTCCCGGCCTGTACGTCGCCAGCAGCGAATTCCCGTTGGACCAATCGATCCATCGCAATCTGGCGATGTGCCTGCTGGCAATGAACCGCATCGACGAGGCCGAGCAAGCCCAGACTCTACTCCGCAAGCGATGCCTGCCGCCCGAAGCTGCCGAGTTGGCCAACCTGCCCAAGACGATTGCGATGATCGACCAGTCCGAAGCCGAGACGACGGCCGGCGGCGACGAATCGATCGACGTGATGATCGCCATGGAGGCCACTTCGCCGATGAAACGCTTCCATCAGATCGCCGTTCGATTGTGGGACGTGCGGTTGGCCGAGACGATGGATCAGGTCTCGGACCTGGATCGGCGGGGACGGCTGGGCGACGCGCCGCTTGACGAGATGCTGTTGCGTCTGATGCTGTCGCGGCAATGATCGGGGCCGCGATGACCGTGTAACCGACGTCGCCGGGATTCTCAAGTGATGCGGCCGTGGAATCGTCATCAACCGAAGCGTCCACGAACATAGTCGTCGGTTTGTTTTTCTCGTGGCTTGGTAAAGATGTCTTCGGTGTCACCGGCTTCGATCAATTTGCCGTTAAAGAAAAACGCGGTTTGATCGCTGCATCGCGAGGCCTGCTGCATGTTGTGCGTGACCATGACGATGGTGTATTGCTGACGCAGTTCAAAAATCAAGTCTTCGATCGCCAAAGTACTGGCCGGGTCGAGCGCGCTACACGGTTCGTCCATCAGCAGGACTTCCGGCCCGACGGCGATCGCCCGAGCGATGCAAAGCCGCTGTTGTTGACCGCCGGAAAGCCCCAACGCCGGGGCGTGCAGGCGATTCTTGACCTCGTCCCACACGGCCGCTTTCTCCAGCGACCACTGGACCAACTCGTCGAGTTGTTCTTTGGTCAGCTTCATGTGCAGCCGCGGCCCGAAGGCCACGTTGTCGTAGATCGACTTGGGGAACGGGTTGGGCTTTTGAAACACGATCCCGATCTGCCGCCGCAGTCGGACGACGTCCGTGCCGGGCGACAGGATGTCCAACCCGCCCAGTCGCAGCGTGCCTCGGGCGGTCGCCGAGGGCACGATGTCGTTCATCCGGTTGATCCACTTGAGCAAGGTGCTTTTGCCACAACCGCTCGGGCCGATGAAGGCCGTCACGCGGTGCTTGGGGATCGAAAGCGACAGGTCGTGCAAGGCCTGAAAGTCGCCGTACCAAGCGTTGAAATTGGTGATCTCGATCGTCGTTTCGCCCGGTCGCGACGGCGGCGGGACGGCGGCGGGCGGGGTGTTCGACGAGGTAGACGCCATGCTGTCTTTCACCGTTTCAGTAACCGGGAGCATCAGGCTTGCTGCATTTTCTGGCGGAGGTAGATGGCCGCGCCGTTGAGCAACAGCAACGCGACCAGCAATACGATAATCGCCGCCGCGGCCAATTCCTGAAAAGTGGCTTGCTGGCGACCTGCCCAGTCGAAAATCAACAAAGGCATGGTGACGACGTTGTCCATCAGATTCTGGGGGCCGCTGTCCTTCGAAATCGCGGCCCCCAAGACGATCAGGACCGGGGCGGCTTCCCCGATCGCCCTTCCCATCGCCAAAATGACCCCCGTCAGGATACCAGGCACGGCGACCGGCAAGGACACGAAACGCACCGTCTGCCAGGTCGTCGCACCGAGGCCCGAGGAAGCCTCCCGCAGGGCCGGTGAGACCGCTCGCAGCGATTCCTGGGACGAAATGATCACGATCGGCAAAATCACCAGACCCAACGTCAACCCGCCGGCCAGAAAACTCGGCCCCAGCGGCAGTCGGAAAAAATACCAAGACCGTTCCGAGTAAGCGCCGCCGGTCGCCCCGAGTCGCACCGTCCGTCGCTTGATTTCCGAATCGGTCGGACGCGGCGTGCCGGGCTCCCAGACTTCGATGTCGACGGGATTGCCCGCGGCGTCGACGCCCCGGATCGGCCCGGTGATCGTGATTTTGCTTTGCGTCGGGTCCGATTGGGGGATCAAGACGATCTGGCCGGTTTCCAACGAGCGGACTTGATAAAACCGCTGCTCCCCGGCGATCACCCACGCCGTCGATTCGTTGACTTGAATCTGACCGAACACGTTGAACATGTAAACAAAGGCCGACAAACCCAACAGCCCGTACACGATCGAGGGCACACCGGCCAAATTGGCGATGTTCAACTGGATGAACCCGCGGGCCATATTCAGCCAAGCCGATTTCGGTTGGAACTCTTCCAAGAACACGGCCGTCGCGATGCCCAGGGGAATCGCAAACGCCGCGCACACCAGCAAAACGAAGAACGATCCGACGATCGACGGCCACATGCCCGCCACTTCAGGGTTCAGTTCGCTGTGGGCGCTGGTCAACAACGTCGGAGTCAAGCGGTGGCCGCCTTGCACGCCGATGGACAACAGCAACACACCCAACACCAGCACGCTGAGGCAGGCGATCAGGATACAAAGCCAGTAAAACAGTCGGCTGTTGCGTTGACGCCGGTCCGAATTGCGGGACTGTGCCGCGGCATCGGGATTCTGCAACGCCGCGGGAACCGGTTTCGGCTCGGCAGCGGTCCGGAGCTGGCCGGCACTCATTGGTACGACTCCCGATAGCGTCTGCGAATCAATTGCCCCAGCAACGTCATCAGGAACGTGATCAGGAAAAGCGTGATCGCGACGGCGTACAGGCTGTAGTACTGAACCGTCCCGAACTCGCTTTCACTCTTGATCATTTCGACGATGAAGCCGGTCATGGTTTGGGATTGTTGTCGCGGGTCGGCGGTGAACGTCGCCCGCGTGCCGGCCGCCAGAGCGACCACCATGGTTTCGCCGATCGCCCGGCTGAAGGCCAACAAGAAAGCACTGATGACGCCGGACAAGGCCGCCGGCACGACGACCCGGACGGAGGTTTCGAACGGCGTGCAGCCCAGTCCATAGGCGCCCTCCCGCAGGCTTCGCGGCACCGCCTGCAAGGCGTCTTCGGCTAGGCTGCAAACCATCGGCAAGCAGAGGATGCCGACGGCGATTCCGGCGCTGGCCGAGTTGAACGTGTCGAAAGCTCCGCCACTGAAAAGCTGAAGCGACGGGCTGATCACCAGGATCGCAAAGTAACCCAGCACCACGGTGGGAATCCCGGCAATGATTTCCAACGTCGGTTTCAGCCACGCCCGGATGCGTCGCGAGGCAAACTCGCTTAAATAAATCGCCGTGATCAATCCCAACGGCAACGCGATCACCATGGCGATGATGGTCACCCGCATCGTCCCGCTCAGCAGCGGCAAGATCCCGAATTTCGCGTCCGCCAGTTCGGGTGCCTGCAAGGCGGTCCACTCGGTGCCCCCGAGAAAACCGCCCAGCGTGACGTAAGGACTACGAAAGAATTCCAAGCTTTGCGTCAACAGCATCGCCACGATTCCGATCGTGATCAGCACCGTCAGCAGGGCACTGGTCGCCAGGATCACGACGATCAACTTCTCGCTCCACAGCTTGCTGGCCGTGGAACGGAATTCGCGTTTCTCGAGGGCGACGGGGATCGGCATGCTCAGAACTCTCGAAAGCCGTTACTTCGTCAATTTCTCTTCGACAAAGATTTCGTCCAATGGTCCGCTTCGGTGCTCGCCCTCCTCGGTGACGAAGTGCGTGCCCGTCACCACGGCCTCGTAATTCTCTCGGCTCTTGGCCAAGATCTCCTCCGGCAGCTTCGTGTAACCGACCCGCTCGCACGTCGTCGGAACGTTGTCCAAATAATATTCGACGAACGTGGCGACTTCCGCTTTATTTAACGAATTCGCATTGACGTACAGAAAGAGCGGGCGACTGAACGGCGCGTATTTGTTGGCGGAAATGTTTTCGGTCGTCGGCAGGAAGGCTTCGCCGGTGTCCGGATTGACCACGGGCACCGCCTTGAGCTTGTCCTTGTTTTCGTTGAAGTACGCGACGCCGAAGAAGCCGATCGAGTACTGGTTGCCCGCGACGCCTTGGACCAAAAAGTTGTCGTCCTCGTTAAGCGTCATGTCGGAACGAAGTCCGTCGTCTGGGCTCAAGATTTCCTTCGTGTAATCGTAGGTTCCCGAACCGGTGCCCGGGGCAAAGATCTTCATGTCCTGATCGGGCCAACTCGGGTCAATGTCGCTCCACTTCGTCGCCGGATCATTGATCGAATAGATCTGCTTGAGTTGCTCCACGGTCAACTGGTCTACCCAGTCGTTCTTGGGATGAATGACAAACGTCAAACCGTCGTAAGCCACGGGCAATTCGACGAAATCGACACCCGATTCTTGGCACCTGGCCAGTTCGCCCGGTTTGATCGGACGTGACGCGCCCGAGATGTCCGTCTGTTTGTTGGCAAATCGCTCGAAACCGTTCCCGGTCCCCGAGCCCGAGACGTTGATGACGACGTCCGGGTATTCGGCGTGGAAGAGTTCCTGCATCGCGTTGCTGATGGGCTGGACGGTGCTGCTGCCGTCGATTTGCACTGCGCCTTTCAGGTTCGACTTGGCCGTGTCGACCGTTTCGCGGCTACTGCAGCCCAGAAATCCGAGCAGGGTCAAAAAGCCCAAAGCCAGAATCCCCCTAGCGTCCCAAGTCCGTGGGCGGGCGACACAACGGTTTTGCGTGGTCATAGAAGTTTTTTTACGGGGGAAAAGATTCGTAATGACGGAAACGAGGTGAATCGGGTCGGCGGAAAGTACTTTTGTACAGTCGTCTCGCCGGGTGCTTGTCGCCGAGTTTCAGCGGCATCGGCGGGGAGCGTCAAGCTAGCATCCCGCCAAAAAACTGACGAGTCGTTAGAGCCTTCCGATTGTGTGAAGTTTCGGTGAACGACGTCGGGTCACGAAGACTTTTCCGGACCCTGGGCCTGTGCGGCCAACCTGAGGGCCTCGGGGACCCGCTGAATGCGGCCTTCGCGGTCGATCACGGCCAGCGTGACCTCGGCCTGGACCAGCAATTCATCGTCTCGGTGCAATCGGTACTCGTGCAGAATTTTCCCTACCGTGACTTCGACGATTTTCGTCGTCAGCGTCAGCAGGTCATCGTAGCGTGCCGGGCGGCGATAGCGGCAATCGACTCGGGCGACGACCACCAATTGGCCGGCCTCCTCCATCGTCCGATAATTTCCGCCGGAGGCGCGGAGCAGCTCGGTTCGGCCGATCTCGAAATACTGCAAGTAGCGCGAATGATGAACCAGTCCCATCGGGTCGCATTCGTCATAGCGGACCCGGATTCGGATGATGTGCTGACGCAGCATGCTCGTTGCCATGGATTTCGTTGGTCGATAGGGTGGAGTTCCCGGCCGGATTGATTCTCCGCTCGTCCTGTAGCTTCCCAGCGAACCCCGCGAACTGAAACCCGCCGCCCAAGACTTCCCGCCCAAGACTGCCCGTGCAAGACTCCAAAGCCGATGCCCTGATCGACCCGGCGTTCCTGTTTCGATTCGCGATCGAGTTCCCTCGGGTGCCTTTGAAGTGGTCGGCGGCGGGATTGAAGCTGCCCGAATCGTGCCGCATCGCGTCGCTGGCCCCGTTGAGCGGTCGTCCTCATTTCGCCGATGTACGGGTCGGCTGGGACGATTCCGGCATCGGGCTGTCTGTCGCCGTCGCGGGGAAGCGTTCGCTGCCCTGGTGCCGCGATTCGCGTCTGGAAGACAGCGACGGCGTTCACTTGTGGATCGATTCGCGATGCAGTCCCAACATCCACCGCGCCACCCAGTATTGCCACCGGTTCCTATTCATGCCGGCCGGCGGAGGGGCCGCCCGAGACGAACCGGTCGCTTCGCTGATCCCGATTCACCGCGCCCGAGCCAATCCGAAACCCTTGGATCGCGGCCAGTTAAAAATTTTCGCGCTCCCGCGACACGACGGCTACCAACTGTCCGGTCTGATCCCGGCGGACGCCTTGACCGGGTTCAACCCGGCCGATCATCCCCGGTTGGGTTTTTACTACGCGGTGATCGATCGTGAATTGGGCTGGCAAACGATGACGTTGGGTCCGGAGTACCCTGTGATGGACGACCCGAGTCTGTGGTGCGAAGCCGGATTGTCGTCGCCGTAATCGGCTGCCGCACCGGTTGGGGTCGCCGACACGGGTTCGCGTCGCCGCAAAACGGCGTCCCTCCCCGAACCGACCGAACCGCGGCAGGCCGCCGAGCGAATCAACGTTCATGAAAAAGTTGCCCAAGAAAAAGATGTGCAAGTGGAACAAGTCGACGCTGGAAAAGGCGTTGCCTTTGGTTCTGCAACAGGCCAAAGACGCCCGCTACGTCTGTACCAAATGCGGCCGTGTCGCCGTCGAGGAAAACACGTTGTGCAAAGCCGCCGCGATGTCGGATCTTGTCAGCGACTGAAACGGTGCGGGTCTAGCGACGCCGCGTCTCGGCCGCCGGCAACATGATGGGCAAGTCGGTGTAGAACATGGCCGAGGGGTCGATGCCTTTCTGTTCGTGTCGCCGGATTCGTTCGATCGCTCCGGTGCGACGTGCCAGCGTCGGAAAAAGGAACAGCCAGGCCGACCCGATCAGCGTCACCGCGACGACCAATTTCAGCACGCCGATTCTCCGGGAACGGGACCGAACGTTTCCGCGTCGCCGCGGGATTCCGGGCGAGACGTCGCGACCGGCGGAGCGATCCGGAGACACTTAGTTTCCCATCGCCAAGGCTTCGCGAAGCCGGTCGAGCGCCGCGGGGACGTTCTCGTACGGCTTGTCCTCTTCGAATTCCAAGTTGACAAAGCCTTGGTAGCCGCCGTCTTTCAAGATTTTGGCGATGCGGTTCATGTCGGCCGGCGACTTCTTTCGCTCCGGCGACTGCATCTCCACCTTGACCTGCACGTTGACCGCGTAGGGGACACAGCGTTCCAAATCACGATAAGGATCGTCGCTCCAGAAATTCCCCGTGTCCAAATTGATGCCGACCCAAGGATTGTTGACGCGATCCATGATTTGCAACATTTGGTCGCTGGTCAGGTTTCCGTGATTCTCGACACCCAAGACGACGCCCTTGCCGGCGGCGTATTCGGCACAGACTTCCAACGACTCGATGGCTTCGTCGATCCGCTCGGGTGCCTTTTCGATCTCGCGTCCGGTGCCGGCGAAAAAGCGAATGTGCGGCGCGCCCATGGTCACCGAGTGGTCGATCCACCGCTTGGCCGTGGCGATCTCGTCGTCCAAGCGTTCGCCGCGTCCGACGGTGAAGTTGTTACCGATGGCGGTCCCGGAAATCGCCAGACCTTTCAGAAACGCCGACTTCTTTAAATTCAAAAAATATTCCGGCGTCGGATCGGGCTCGAAAAAGTAACTGGTCAGCTCCGCGGCGTCGCAGTTTTGGGCGACGCAGTACTGCATGAACTTTTCCATGTCCATCGCCGGACCGTCGTCGGCGGGCCGGTTCGGTTTACCTTTCATGTAGGCAAAGTATTTGCGAAACGAGTAGGCGGCCAATCCGAGCTGCATTCGCGGCGGTCCGCTTCGTTCGATCGGACCACGGGCCGCAGCGGTCCGCTCGCCGGCGGTCGATCCGAAAAGGCCCGAGACCGCGGTGATCGTCACACCGCTGGTACGAATAAACTGGCGTCGATCGAGTCCTGGCATGATGGGGTTCCACGCAAAGCAAAGGCAGGTCGGGAGGAAACGTCGGACGCAAATCCGACGCGATGCTCGACCATCATACTCCGGTACTCGCGGGCGGATGAAGCAGTCGCGTGGGGCGACCAAGCGGGCAGGACCGACCGGACGTAAGCCGTTATAGTTGAGGCATCCGAATGCCTGGTCCGATCGTGCCGAGGCGCGGGAAACAACAAATGATCACCGAATCCGACGTTCGAGGTACAAGGTTTGTCGACAGCGCCGCGCCCGCACCCCGCCGACTACGCCCGCTTGATGCGCGCCGCCGCCGAGCTTTGCCGCCCCGAATCGTTGGACGCCTTGGCCCCGAGGACGCGGGCCCGGCATGCCATCGGTAACGCCGCGGTGACCCGCGATGTCGTCCGCGCGATCGACGCGATCGCCGGAACCGAACACATCGCCTACGATTTCATCAGCCGTGGCGGCAAGCACTTGCGACCGTTCATCGCGATGGCAGCGTACGACGCGATGACGGGCGGCCGAGCCTCGGCGGCCGGCTTCACGGATGACAACGCCGGCGACGGTGACAACGCCGGCGATCTGGACCGGATGCCGCGGGCGGTTCGCCGCGCGGCCTTGTCGATCGAAGTCTTTCATAAAGCCAGTCTGATCCACGACGACATCGAAGACGACGACGCCTTTCGTTACGGACAGTCCGCCGTTCATCGTCGTTTCGGTTCGCCCATCGCGATCAATGTCGGTGATTATCTGATCGGCTTGGGTTACCGATTACTCAGCCGCCTTGATCCGGACGATACCGATGACGGAATCGACGACGCGGCGCGGCTGGACGTTTTGGACAGTTCGGCGGCCGCCCACATGCGACTGGCCGAGGGACAGGGTGCGGAACTGCTGTGGCGTGACAACGGTGACCGGCGTTTGTCGCCGCAGGACGCGTTGAAAATTTATGCCCTGAAAACATCCCCGGGCTTCGAAGCGGCTTTGTACAGCGGCGTGCGTTTGGCCGGCGACGCCTCCGACTATGTCGAACCGATCCGAAAATTCAGCCGATCCTTGGGCGTGGCTTTTCAAATCTTGAACGACGTCGGCGATTTTGCCTTCGACGAGGACAACAAACGGTCGGTCGGTGGTGATATCCTGAAGGGGAGTCCCACCTTGCTGTTGGCGCTCGCGTTGGAAGCCCTTTCGCCGCCGGACCAACAACGGTTGGTGGAAACGGCGGGGGATCGCGATGGCCGATCAGCCGCCCAGCGTTTGGCGGAAGTCGATCGGCTGTATCATCAAGCCGACGTGTTCGCCGCGGCGATGCGACTGGTCGATCAACACCGAACCCGCGCCCTGCAAGTGGCCGATCAAATCGAGCCCCAACCGCTACGTCGGTTGTTGTGTTTTTTGGTCGACACGGTTCTGGAACGGCCCGACACGCCCGCCTTGCCGGTCGTCCGCATGGGAACGGTGCCCGTCACCAACTCCGACGAAGTTTCGACGTCATGAACATCAACATCAACGATTCCGCTTCTCCGGTCGAACTGAGCGAACTGTTGGCCGTGTTTTACGACACCGCGGCCGAAGTCAACTCGTTGGGCGAATTCGAGAACCGACAACAGCTCCCCCAGCCTTACGAAGGTCTGCTGGACCACCACAAACACATGACGGTCACCGTCGAAGCGTTCCACGGCGAACCCGTCGAGGTCCAGGTTTTGCGTTGTCACGTGGCCGACGGTTGGTATTGCCGGGAAATTCTGTTGCGGACCCGGCAATCCCACCGCATCGTGTTGTACGGAATCGTTCGGCTGCACATCGAGATGCTGCGACCCGAAGTTTGGCAAAAGATCGAAGACCAATCGACGCCCCTGGGCAAGGTGTTGATCGAGCACGACGTGTTGCGGGAAGTCGAACGTTGCCAACTGTGGCATGTCACCGCGGGGCCGCGTTTGGCCGATGTCATGCAAGGCGAGATCGGTCAAACCATGTACGGCCGAACGGCGTTGATCTACACCGACGGTGAACCGGCGATCGAGCTTTTGGAAATCGTCCCGCCGGCGCCCTGATGCCCTACCGCGTCGGCCGTTGGCTGACCAAGCTTTCGGATCGTCCGATCAGTTGGGCAATGCCTTGTTGCAAGGCCCGGTCCTCCAAATCCGTCGTCACGCCGCCTTCGTCGTTGGGGCGGGCGGTGATGTAACTTTTGCCGACCGCGACATGAGGGACGACGCCGTTTTGGCTGATCGCGTGCCCGTCGGGCGAATAAAACTTGGCCGTCGTCAGGCACAAGCCGAACTTGGCCGATCGCATTCGAAACACGCCCTGCACGCTGCCTTTCCCGTAGCTGATTTCGCCGACCACCGTGGCGCGGCCTCGATCGGCCATCGCACCGGCGAAGATCTCGCTGGCGCTGGCGCTGTTGCCGTCGATCAGAACGACCAGCGGGTACGGCCAAGTGCCTGACCGGTGCGCTTGATAGTCAAAGTTCTCTTTCACGTTGCGACCACGCGTGGTGACGATGCGGCCGTCGCTGAGAAAGCGATCGGCGACCTCGACCGCCGCGGTCAGCAGCCCGCCGGGGTTGCCTCGCAAGTCCATCACCAAAGATCGCATGCCCTGGCTCTGCAGCGCGAACAAAGCCTGCTCGACTTCGCGAGTCGTCGTCTTTTGAAAGTTGGTCAGTCGGAAATAGCCGATCCGATTCGCTTGGTCCACCATGTGAACGTTCTCGACACACGGGACGTCGACCCGTCGGCGGGGGACGTTCAGGTCACGTGACTTTCCGTCGAGGCCTCGGATGGCGATCGACACGGTGCTGTTTTCCGGGCCGCGAAGCAAATCGGCCGCGTAATCCGGGTCCACCGTTGCCGTGTCCGTGGTGGCGACGCGGACGATCTTTTCGCCGGCCCGGATGCCCGCTTCGTCGGCCGGGCCGCCGGGGATCACCGACAAGATTTTCAGACAATCCTCGCCGGCTTCCAGTTCGATGCCCAGTCCGACGAAGTTGCCTTCGATGTTGGAAAACATCTCGTCAAGTTGTGAACCCGACAGCAAACGCGTGTACGGATCGAGCGTCGATACGGCTCCCGACAAGAACTCCAACGCCGTCGCGGTGCCGGCCAAGCCGAGTTCCTGGTGGGCGAGCCGGGCGACGAAGTCGACACTGCCGCGAAGGTCAAAGCGACTGGCGACGCTGCGGCCCTTGAGCTCACGATGGACGTTCAATCGGAAACGATCGATCGCATCGGCGTCCGTGTTGGGAAGCACCGTGCTGACAAAAATGTCTTCGTCCAAAGCGACTTCCAACGCCGCGGTGCCGTGCAAAATGACGCGAGACCAATCGACATCCTCGACGTAGTGCGTTTCCAAGTTGGCAAGCATCTCCGAATACAAATCCAAAGCCTGGGACAGGTTCATCTCGCGAACGCTAGCCAGGAAACTGTGATCGTTGTAGCGGCGGTTGACGTCGTAACGCAGACGACTGATCAGCAGACGCTGATAGATCGCTCGGCTTTGCGGATGATTCCGCATCGCCGATTCGTAGTGATGAACGGCTTCGGCCCATTGGCGTTGTCGCTCATACGCGTAGCCTTCGTTCAACACTTCTTCTTCCGACGCGGTCGCCGTGCCCGTCGGAATCGCTTCGGCAAGACGGGCGGCCGGCAACGGATACGCCGCCTTTCGGACGCCCGTCGCCGCGTCGTCGGCGGAAAAAACGGTCGCGGAAAATGCGGCCGTGGAAACCGACAAAGTGACCGCGGCAATCGCCAACCGCAGCTTCGACAGCCGCAGCGAACGCGGTCGCTGCGAACGACGCGAACGGACCGCCAAACGAGAGAGACCCGAAATTGATTCCATGCTGGGAGCATCCGTCGCGAGCGTCGCCTGGGAAGGATCGACCGAATCGCAGCTTGGAGTGGTGCGGTCGGTCAGGCCACGTCGAGACGCTCGGAACAAGTGGCCAGGGAAACGTAGGTCATAAAACATGCCCGGTCAAAAAACCGTGGTGATGAAAATCCCGTCGTTCCGTTGCAACCGGTCTGATCCGTTCCCCGTCGGGCCGATCGTATCGATCGTGGCCGACTTGACGGATGCCTCCCGGCAAAACGGCGACTGAAACGGCGGAGTCATCGCCTGCGCTTCCTGGCGCGATTCTTCGAGGAACCGTTCTCGATTCCCCTTGGCTTCGACAGCAACGATAGGCGGTGTCCGGTGCGTCGACAACTCGTCGGAACCGACCCGGACGGCAAAATCATTCATCACCGGTCGCGTGAAACTTTGCCGCCGGTACCGGCGGAGGTCTTCGATCACGCGGCAAAAGCCTTGCAAGCCGACCTCGCCGGACCTAGCCTTGACGTCATGAAACGCGACAGCGCCGAGCCGCCCAAAAAAACGCCGCCCAAAAAATGGAACCGCCGGGAGTGCCTAGCCTCGCTCGGCGCCGCCGCCGCGGCGTCGTTGTCCGGCTGCATCGCTTCGGCCGGCGGCGGCGTTCCGGACTTGGTGTGGGGCCGACGTGGCTTTTCGAACGGCCGGTTCATCAAGCCGCGATGCGTCGCCATCGATTCCGCCGACCGACTTTATGTCTGTGATACCACCGGGCGAATTCAAGTCTTCGACGCCGACGGAAATTTCCAGCGTGTCTGGTCGACCCCCGACACCGCCAACGGCAGGCCGACCGGATTACAGGTTCGCGCCGGCGACGAATCCATCGATCGCGAAGTCCTGCTGGTCGCCGACACGCACTACTATCGCATGCTGGCATTCGAACTGGACGGCACGCCGATTCCTGATCTGACGATCGGCGGCACGGCCGGCTTCGGTCGCGGAGAGTTCGCTTTTGTGACCGAAGCGGTGTGTGACGACGAAGGCTGTTTTTATGTCGGCGAGTACGGCGACAGCGACCGGATTCAGAAGTTCGACCCCAAGGGAACCTTCATCAGTCAGTGCGGCGGCACGGGAGCCGAGCCGGGCCAGTTCGTGCGTCCGCAAAGCATGATCGTGCATCGGAACGTTCTGTATGTGACGGACGCCGGGAATCACCGCGTGCAAGCCTTCGACGTTTCCGGATCGCAGTTCCGACGGATCGACCTGTGGGGAACCCAAGGATCCTTGCCCGGACAGCTTTACTATCCCTACGACGTCACGTTGATCGGGGGCGAAGGCGGCGGGCCGCCCGATTTGCTGATCTGTGAATACGCCAACCAGCGGGTTCAGCGTTTGACTTTGTCCGGTGACCCCGTCGCCTTGCTGGGGTCGCCGGGATTCGAGGACGGCCAGTTTTATCAGCCTTGGGGCGTCGTGGTCGATTCGCGCGGCCGAATCCACGTGTTGGACAGCAACAATCATCGCATCCAGCGTTTCGCCACAATCTGAGCCGCCGGAAAGGTCCCGAAACACGGCGAGTTTTCGAATTTTTCGTCTCCGTGACCAGACTTGTCACGCCTCCTGCGATAGTACTTCTGTCCGGCGGGCCTGGTGGGCCGGCCAAAGAAATCCTTAGGGGGAAACTGAAAATGAATAACGACCTGCGACGCGCCATGCACGACAGCGACCATTACGTGATCGAAATGGACTACAAGGATTCCAAAGGCATTCGGACCCGACGAACGGTCAGCCCGATTCGTTTCGTGGGCAAAGACCGCGTCTTGGCGATGTGCTTGTGCCGCGAACAGCCGCGACAATTCTATTTGGACCGCTGCGAAAACATCCGCTTGATCCCGGCCGACGAAGTCCTGATGCCGATGCCGATCGCCACGCCGATCGTATTTTCACCCGCGCCGACGGCTTTTCCGGCCGTACCCGCGACCGAAGCCATGCTGTGCGGCGTCTGAAGGACGGTTTGAAAAAGGGGACGCGGCTGACCGTCTCGCGTGACGTCGGTGGCGTCGGTGGCGTCGCCTGTCGATCCCGCGAGGCTTAGCCGATGATCTCGTGAATCGGCGACCCGTAATCTTTTTCGATGCGTTTTCGTCCCGGGACGGAAAGTTCGCGTGGGTCCAAGCCGAGTTGATGCAGGACGGTGGCGTGGACGTCCGTGACATAATGACGGTCTTGCACGGCATGGAAACCGATCTCGTCGGTTGCGCCGTGAGCCATGCCCCCGCGGATACCGCCGCCGGCCATCCAAACGGTAAAGCCGTAGGGATGGTGGTCGCGGCCGTCGCCGTGTTGCGACCCCGGTGTTCGGCCGAACTCGGTCGCCCATACCACCAAGGTTTCATCCAACAGCCCGCGTCGTCGCAAGTCGCTCAAGAGCGCCGCGATCGGTTGATCGACTTGACGAGAGAGGCGACTGTGATTGGTCTTGAGCCCTTTGTGTGAATCCCAACTGCCCGCTCCGCCGTTGGAACCGTGGTAAACCTGGACGAACCGCACGCCCCGTTCGACCAAACGCCGCGCCGTCAACATTTGCCTTCCGAAGTCGGCGGTTTCTTTTTGATCGATGCCGTAGAGCTGACGGGTCTCGCCCGTTTCCGATTGAAGGTCCACGACCTCGGGAACGGCCGTTTGCATCCGGAACGCGAGCTCGTAGGCCTGCATCCTCGCGCGAATCGACTCGTCGTCCGGATAGGCATCCGCGGTCATCTGGTTCAGAGAACGCAGCAAATCGAACTCGGCTTGTTGCCGGGAAGCGTCAACGTGTTCGGGAGGCTTGGCGTAAGGCAACGGGTTGTTCGGATCGACGCTCAGGGGGACCCCGTCGTATTGCGGTCCCAAGTAGTTTGCCCGATGGGCTTCCCGCCCGCCGCAGCAATCGGCAATCGGCGACCCCATGACGACGAATTGCGGCAGGTTGTCGTTGATCGATCCCAGCCCGTAGTTGACCCATGACCCGATCGTCGGGAAGAAACCGTCGACGCGATGCCGACCGGTGTGGAATTGGAGCTGTGCCCCGTGGTTGCTGTCTTCAGTCCACATGCTTCGGATCAAGCAAAGGTCGTCGGCCTGACGTGCCAAATGAGGCCACCAATCACTGATCTCCAGTCCCGACTGACCGCGTTTTCGGAAGTCGACCTGAAGCGGATAAATCTCATTGCGAATGAATCCGTTGTTCGGGTCAAACGCCACGACACGCTCGTTCGCCAAGTGCGGCGATTCGAGCACGTCTTTGTGCGGTGTCTCCTCGATCGTTTTACCGGCATAGCGATTGAGTGCCGGTTTGGGGTCGAAGGATTCCATATGGCTGGTGCCTCCGATCATGAACAGCCAAATCACACTTTTGGCTTTGGCGGGGATCGCGGGCGTGACGACCTTGCGGATCTGTTCGGTCACGCTATCGGACTCGGACCGGACGTCTCGGGCCAGCATTGCCGAAGCCGCAACGGCGCCGAACCCGAGACCCATGTCGAACAGGTATTGTCGTCTTGAATGCATGATGGTTATCGAACCGTGACGAAGTCGTTGTGATTGATCAGGACGTGAACCAAGCTGGCCCGGGCGGTATCGGTGTCGCTGTCGGTGGTGACGAACTGTCGACAGGCGGCGTGCTCCTCCGGACGAGGCCGTCGCCCGAGAACCCGTTCAAAGGCCGTCACGATGAACCGGTCGTCGATCCGTGCGTCGAGCGTCGCCGTCGTGACGTCGGAACGATCGCCGGATTCGATCGCCGCCACCACGTCTCGACTCAGCCGATCGGCGAGCGTCTCGGACATGCGGCGGGCCAGTTTCGAATTTGCCAATACCAAGGCTTGTTGCGGGACGATGCTGGTGTCGCGACGATAACAATCCGTCGGACTGGCGGCGTCAAAAGTCGTCAGCATCGCCATTTGTTTTTCATAGGCGTGGCGAAAATAGAGACTGCGTCGAAACACCTTTTCGCCGTCTCCGTGGTCAATGTCGGGACCACCGAGGCGACGCTCGAGTTGGTCGGCGACGACAAGCAGGCTATCGCGAATCGCTTCGGCCTCCAGTCGAATCGGTTCGAAACGCCAATAGGTTTCGTTGTCGGGATCGAGTTTCGAATTGAGGGCTTCGGTCTGTCGGTCGCCGGTCGAGGCCAGCGAGTAGGCACGCGAAGTGACGATCAACCGATGCAGTGACTTCATTCGCCAACCACTTTCGATCAGTTCGACGGCCAGCCAATCGAGCAGTTCGTGGTGCAGGGGCCGGGGGGAACGTAAGCCGAAATCGAACACGTTTTCGACGAGCGGTTTGCCGAAGTGCCGCATCCAGATGTGATTGACGGCAACCCGCGCCGTCAGCGGGTTTTCACGGTCGGTGATCCAGCGGGCCAGGGCCAGTCGGCGGCCGGTGCTGGTTCGGGGATAAACGTCGACGACCGACTCGTATTGCGGTTCCGATTCGTCGCCCTGGTGGTCTTTCGGGTCGACCGCCTTGAGTTCGTCGAGTTGTTTTTCGGCTTCGGCCAGGGTCTCGGACGCCTTTTCGATGTTCTTTTGTTTGGTTTCCCGGTCACCTTTGGTTGCCGCTTCAGCGGCCGCGAGCTGCTGGCGTTTCTGGGCGACCAGCCGTTCCGCCTCGGCGAGTCGATGCTCGTGTTGCAAACGGGCCGCCGTGCGAGCCGACGTCAGGTAAGCCGACGAATCGGAAGCTCCGGGTTTCTCCGCCAGGCCGTGCTTGGCCGCGTCGGCGTCCATCCGGGCGATCAACGAAGCGAGCCCGGCCTGGACGGCGATCAGTTTTCGGCGGGCAACGTCGTCATCGGGAGCAGCCTCCGCCGCTGCCGCGGCTCCGTCGATTTCGACTCGTTTCGCGGCGATCAGAGTTTGCCGAACGTCTCGGCGTAATTGAGGCATGCTTGCCAAGACCGGCAATTCCACCGGCCGCACCTTGAACCGCACGTCGATGATTTCCGGAGCTTGCGGAATGATCTGACGCGACTTGTCAGGACGCTTTTCATCGCCGGCGGTCAGGAAGTGTGTCGGGGCATCGAGCCGGGCGTCATAAACACGCGGCACGCCGGCACGCGTCCGGTCGGCTTCGCCGCTGACGTAATCGGTTCGGGTCTGGTGCGGTTCGAAGATCGCTCGAAAACGATAATACTCTTCTTGTCCGATCGGATCGTATTTGTGGTCATGGCATTTCGCACAATCGATGGTCAACCCGAGAAACGCCTTGGCGGTATGTTCGACGGTCGCGTCGAGCCAAATGTTGCGATTGGATTTGTGATAGTTGCGTGCCAGAAAGCCGGTCGCCCGCAAGGCCGCGTCGTCCAGCGGCGAGGCTTCGTCGGCGGCCAGCATTTCGGTGATCATTTGATCGTAGGGTTTGTCGGCGGCGAGCGACTCGACGATCCAATCACGCCAGTGCCAGATGTGACGTTGGCTTCCCCGTAACTCATTTTTGTAGCCGTCCCAATCGCTATAACGCCACACATCCATCCAGTGCCGGGCCCATCGTTCCGCGTATTCAGGGCTCGCCAACAACGACTCGGCGATGCGGGCAACAGCGAGGTCATCGAAGCCGTCGCGGTCGCCTGAATCGGCTGCCGCCCAGCGGTCGCGTTGACCGACGACCGGTGGCAAACCGGTCAAATTCAAGGTCACCCGTCGCAGCCAAGTGTCGCGGTCCGCCGAGCGCAGCGGTCGCGTTCCGCGCTCGTTCCGGATCGCTTGCAGGAACGCATCGATCGGATGGCCGCCGCCCGCCGAATCGCTGCCACCATGCCCGCCGTCGCCCGGTTCATTGCTGCTCGTTTGTGGTACCGCTCTCCGGGACAGCGGTTGAAACGCCCAGTGATCTTGTGGGGACGCCAGGTAGGTTTCTTGTTCGGGAAAGGGACCGCCCGCCGCGATCCAGCGGCGCAGCGTTTCTCGTTCAGACTCCGTCAGGGAAGTGCCTTCACCGGGTGGCGGCATGCGGGCGTGCTCGTCGGGATCACTCACCCGGATCAGCAGTTCGCTCGACGCGGGATCCGACGGCGTCAGCAACGACGAAGCCTTGTCGGCCTCGTGAATCAGGCTGCCGGCATCCAGCCGCAGTCCGGCTTCTTGCTCGACCGGCCCGTGGCAACTGATACATTTCTCGGCGAACAGCGGCTTGACGTGCTCGGTGTACAGCGACGAAGCCTGGACATTCGCGTCGGCGGCCGGTGCGGGGTTGATCGCGTCCGCCGCACCCGAATCGCCCGTTGTGAACGCTGTCGTCGAAGGACCTTCCGCGGGCGGATCGCCGGCGCGGGAGATTGTTCCGACGACGCAAGATGCCAGCACTCCGAGCACAATCAAGCGTGCCCGCCAGCGGGGCACGACACGATCCGCCCACGGAATCACAAAGCGACACCATGAAACGGCACAGCTCGAAATCATTGGTTGACGCATGGCGGGCGGAACGGTCAGTGGGGCGGGGCACGGGAAAACAACGGGAGCGGAGGACTCGAGCCTAACGTGTGACAAGTCGAGGATCAATTTTTCGGGGCAGCCGATCACATCATGCGATCAGGTCATGCACGACGGTCGCTTCTTCGGGGCCGGTCAAACGGTGCGAACGGCCGCCGTGATCGAACGTCAGCCGATCGTGTTGCAAGCCCAACAGATGCAAGATCGTCGCGTGCAAATCACGGAAATGGACTTT
>CAYVRC010000035.1:0-32465 GCA_964453205.1 uncultured Pirellulaceae bacterium
TTCATTACCTGGAAGCCGAGGAAGCAAAGCGGTTCGAACAGAACGCACTACCTAAGTTGTGGCATCATTTGGAGCTGAAGCATGTCCGCTAGTTTTCACCGAAAACTTCGTGACGGGGTCACGTTGATTGAAATCTTGGTCGTGATATCGATCGTGACGTTGGTGGTATCCATTTCACTGCCGGCAATCCACATGGCGCGGGAGAGCGTGAGGGATGTACAATGCGCGAATCAATTGCGCCAGTTGGGCCTGAGCTTGCAGACGTTCGAATCGGCACACGGGCAGTTTCCGACCGACGGATGGGGTTGGACTTGGGTCGGCGATACGAACGCGGGACACAATCTGGACGGTCCCGGTGGGTGGATTTTCAATGTGTTGCCGTTCGTGGAACAGCAAACACTGTGGGAGATGACGAAGACCGACGATGGGCGGTTCTCCTTGGGGACGACGCTGACATAAGACGGTGGACCGAGTTCGCGCCCAAACGCGACAACCCGGTGGACGACATTGAGAGTTTCGGCTCTGCCCATCCGTCTGGGCTGAATGTCGTCCTCTGCGACGGTTCCGTTAAATCCGTTACCTATCAGGTCGATCTTTCGGTTTGGCGTGGCTTCGGAAATCGCGCCGATTCGACCGACTCGCGGCCCCGACGGTAAGACCGTCGCTGACCCCTGTGGTTTGCCTTCATCAACCGATGCGGTCCCGTGAATTGACTTCTCGAATCCACTGACCTATCTGAAAATTGATCCGCAAGGGACAGGATCCGCAGCAGCCTTTCGCGGCTACTCTCATGCCCAAAAGCGGAAGCCAGTAAATTGTCCGTAGCCGAGTACCGAAGATCGGGAATGGCACGCAATTCGGACCTGCGTTCGAACGGAACTCGAACCCTCGTGAATCATCCGGGCTCGTCGCGGGTGATCCACGACCAAACACAACGTGACTGCGGCCCGCGGCTAACGCCGACGGCTCACCTGAACGGCCCGGACGATTTTTCGGGCAGAACCCAACGCCGAATCGGTAGCGGCCTACATCAAACGGCTCGTTGCCGCCATAATCAGTGGTCGGTTGGCCTCCCCTCCTTTTCACCTGGCGCACGTCGCACCGATGCTTCAACCCTCATCGCATCGCTGGTCGACCCGAATCATACGGCATCCCAAAACGGTTCTTTTCGCCTGGATCCTGCTGGCCTTCGTCGTCCGCTCGACTTCACCGAGCTGGAACGACGTCGCATACGACGGCGACTTCGAATATCTGCCGGCCGATCGAACCAGCGTCGCGGGCGGACGTCTCCTCGATGACGCTTTTCCGGGAGAGCGAAGCCGCAGCCAACTGGTTTTTATCTCGGCTCGGGACGGGGAAAAACTGAGCAAGCAGGACGAGATCGTCGGACTCGATCTGCTGCGTCGCCTGTATCACCGACTGGCCGAAGCCAGTTGGCAACGGGCGATCGGTTACGGCTACGTCGACGGGGCGATCGATCCGACGGCGGATTACGCGCCGTGGGCGGCCTTGGCAAAAGCGGCGTTGGACGAGTCGATCCAGACCGACGAGACGTTTTACAAACGCATCGAAGACGTCGTGCCGGAAACGTTGCCCACGGCCACCGAACCACGCATGGCGATCGCCTATTGGGATCGCGCATCGGTGTTGCGAAAGCTGGGAGAATCCGATGACCAAGTCGCCGATGACATGGAAGCCGCGGTCGTGCTGTATCCCGACATCGGCAATCGGGTCGTGCCGATCGAGGACCGGGACCTGACCGGCTGGGAGAACCTGATCGACGTGCTGTCGTGGAACGATTCGTTGATCGGTGGCAAGCTCAGCACCCCCGACGCGCGGCTAGCGATCGGACAACTTTCCACCGAGCTTGCCGCGACACAGAACATCGCGACGTTCGAAGCCGCCCAGGATTTGATCGACGAAACGCTTCGCTACAGCCGACGTTTCGTTCGGCCCGGCGTGACGTTGAACTTGACCGGATCGGGGGCCATCGGTGGCGAGACTTTGACCGCGTCCCGCGATGCGATTCGCTACACCGAATGGTTCACGGTCGTGATGATCCTGATCATCTTGTCCCTGGTGTATCGATCGCCGTTGCTGGTCGCGATCCCGATGATCAGCATCGGGATCGCCGTCGTCGTGGCCACCGGCGTGGTCACTCACCTGACGTCCTGGTCGGCCCAAGGCTGGCTGGGCGGATTGGACCTTCGCATTTTCACCACCAGTCGGATCTTTGTCGTGGTCATCTTGTTCGGGGCCGGGACGGATTACTGTTTGTTCTTGATCGCACGGCTCCGTGAAGAAGCCGGTTCCCATCCGTGGGGCCGGGCCTGTGAAGAAACCATGCGAAACGTCTCGGGCGCGTTGCTGGGGAGCGCGCTGACGACGATCATCGGATTGGCGATGTTGTGGTTCGCGGATTTCGGCAAGTTCCAGTCGACCGGACCGGTCATCGCCATCTGTTTGCTGATCGGTTTGCTAGTCTGCTTGACGCTGACCCCAGCGCTGCTCAGTTTGATCGGGCCGAGAGTTTTTTGGCCCGCCGATCCCACGAAATTGCGAGGTCAGTCGCTTTCGCTGTGGGGCCGTTCGCCGTCGCAACCCGGCGTGAATTCCAGAACCTGGGCCACGATCGCCTTGTTGATGACCCGCTTCCCCGTTCTGACGTTGGTGGCGGGAATCGCGTTGTTGATCCCACCGGCGATCCATGGCTATCGAAGCGAAAGCCGTGTCACTTACGACCTGAGCGGACAACTCGACAGTCGCGGCGTGACTCCGGTCGGGATGAACGTCCTGCGGCAACATTTCGAGATCGGCGAGATCAATCCGGTCACCCTGATGATGGTCTTGCCCGACGACGCGTCACGCCAAGAACTGGAGCAACACGTCAAATCGTTGAAGGAAGACTTGTACGAGCTGGACGGAATCGTTGCCGTTCGTACCGCGGATGATCCCTTGGGTGACCGCAAGGAAGGTCTGCTCAGTCGCGACGCGTTGCTGCGGCGGGCGCTTCGCAACCATCGAATCGCCCAGCGGCATTTCTTTTCCGACACGCCCCGCTACGCCCAACGACTGGTGCGACTGGATCTCGTCCTGGAGGGCAACCCGTTCGAGGAAGACACGGCGAAACGACTCGGAACGCTGGCCAGTTTCCTGAACGCCCGCTCGTCGGATCCCGATTCGGCGTGGCACGAATCGGCGTCTTATCTGACCGGCACGACACCGTCGATCGTGGATCTCCGCGAAGTCACCCTTGCCGACAATCGCAAGATCAAGGTCGCGGTGGTGCTCTCGGTGCTGGCCGTCTTGTATTTGGTCATCCGTCGTTTCGGGCTGTGCCTGTACCTGATCGGTACGGTTCTGCTCAGCTACTACGCGACGTTGGGGCTGTCGGTGGTGTTTTTCGGCGCGGTTTACGGCGACGAATTTCTGGGCCTGGATTGGAAACTGCCTTTGTTCTTGTTCGTGATCCTGGTGGCCGTCGGCCAAGATTACAACGTTTATTTGGTCACCCGAATTTTGGAGGAACAACGTCAGCTCGGCTGGCTGGCCGCCGTTCGTCGCGCCGTCGCAAGGACCGGCGGGATCATCACGGCTTGCGGCTTGGTCATGGCGGCGACCTTTTTCAGCATGACCGCGTCGGCCTGGTTCCCGCCGTTGGCTCGATCGGTCGGCCTGGACGTCGGCACGCCGACCACGTTGCAAGGCATCGTTCAGCTCGGATTCGCGTTGGGACTCGGAGTCTTGATCGACACGTTTTATGTGCGAACGATCCTGGTCCCCAGTTTCTTTGCCGTCCTGGGCCGACGCGCTTGAACCGACGCGCCCGGACCCGCTGGCAGCCACACGTTTTCTCACAAGACGGGACTGAAGAGCCTAGCGATCGCCGTGCCCATCCGCGAGAACCAGGGACGAAGCGGTTTGCCCACCTCGTTGCTGCGTTCCGAACCTGCGAAATCCATTTCCAACATCTGTTCGGTTCGTCGGATCAGGTCGACGTCGTCACTGGCGACCATCAGTTCGAAATTCAGATGCAACGATCGGTTGTCAAGATTGGTGGATCCGATCAAAACCAAATCGTCGTCGACCAAGACGCATTTCTGGTGCAGGACGCCGTTCAGATAGCGGTACACCGGGACGTCCAAGTTCGCCAACTCCCGCTCGTAGTAAAAACCGGCCAAGAACACGGCCCATTGGTCGGCGACCGAGGGAATCAGTATTCGAACATCGACGCCTCGGGCTCGCGCCATCGACAAGGCGACCAAAATCCCGTCGTCGGGCACCAAATAAGGTGTGCTGATCCACAGACGGTTGCGGGCGGCCATCGCCGCGGCGGCAAACATCATCGTCGCGCGAGGACGCTCGTCGGCGGGCCCCGTCGCACAAACCACGGTCATGTCGCGGGGCTCGGTTTCCGTCGACGTCTGCTGACCCGATGCCTGCTGACCCGACGTGCCTTGACCAGGCCGATCGTCCCAACGGGCTTCCTCAACATCACACCGCGCGGCCCAGTAATAGTCGCCCGCGAAGACGGCTTGAATCTTTCGCGCCGAACTGCCTCGAATCAGCACAGCGGTATCCCGCCAATGTTTGACCCAAGCGGGTTTTCCCAAATACTCGTCGCCCACATTCAAGCCGCCGACGATCGCCACCTCCCCGTCGGCCACGACCAGCTTGCGGTGGTTGCGGAAGTTGATCTGAAACCGATTCACCCAGCCTTGCCGCGTGTTGAACGCCCTCACGTCGACGCCGGCTTCCACCAGCCGATCCACGTAGCTTTGGCCCAGCCGCAAGGATCCCACTTCGTCGTACAGCAACCGCACGACGACGCCGCGTTTCGCACAAGCGATCAGACAATCGGCAAACCGATTTCCGATTTCGTCGTCACGAATGGTGTAGAACGCCAAGTACACATAGTGCCGTGCGTTCTGCAAGATCGCAAAGACACCTTCGAAAAATTCGGCACCATCGATCAACAATCGAAAACGATTCCCGTGACAGATCGGCGTGTCCAATACGTCGGCGACTTGTTCCAGCGGAGTCGACAGCGGGGTCGAGCGACGGTTCCGTCCGGTCGACAATTCCCGCCGCACCGCGGCGACTGATCGCTGATGACGTTGCCCGACGACACGAATCGCTTCACGGTATCCTTCGAAGCGATGTCGAGCGAAGACCCAGTACAGCGGCAACACGGGTACCGGCAGCATGACCAAGCCGATGACCCAGGCCATCGCCGCCTGCGAAGTCCGCACGTGCTTGAGCGCGTGCAATGCCGTCGCCAACGAAACCGATTCGACGACGATCGCCACCGTCGGAATCAGTGTCGTCCATTGCAACCGACCGATCATCAATTCAACGAATAACATGACCGAGATTGTAACCACAATCCCACGCCCCTCTACCAACCGAAAACCACGCCCTACGGACGGCGAAGGGCAGCCATCGATCGACCGTCATGAGTATCGCTGATTCGCAATGCTGCACGGAAAGTTGATCGTCCCATCTCGTTCTCATGCGTCGGCGAAGACATCAAAAGTGCTTCGGGTTACGCGGACGCTTGCGGCTTCCCCGTGAACCGGCGGAGGAGTTTTCCGACTCCTCGGGTTTCGGGACCGGCAAGAACCGCAGTCGTCCCGAGAACGTCGGCCGATCGAAAAAGCACGCGTCCACGTTGGTGGTGAATCCTACAAGCTGATGTTCGATTGCAAACGCACCTTTCCATCTCGCCGGTCGACTCGAATCTCCGTTCGAATCAAACGTCCAACCCAGCCAGGAAGTGGCGACAGCATCATGCCGTGGAGTTTGCTCCACGGAACAAGCCGAAGTTGCATCCAGCGGCAGCGGAATCGGCGGTCCCTTGATCCGGCGGGCAAGCCCACCGGCAAGGAGGTATCGCCCATCGTGGGCTTCCTCGCATGAGAGACGAAAATTGTAACCGGAGAATTTTCTGGAGACGGATGTCGTCCATTGCAAGGAAATCGATAAAAACCAACCAGAGCATCGAATTGACGAATTTTATTCCCCCCGTCACCTTTTTGACGCGTCACCTTTTTGACGTCTACTTTAATCTTCGTCGACTTTGTCGTTGACTCGGTCGACGTAGGCGTCGGGATTACACTTTCGCGACAAGCCCTCGGTAGTCATCGTGCGGACTTTTCCGAACACGTCACGCTCCCCGAAAGCGCGGTCATGATTGCCGAATAGCCACGCGACGTTGGCGAAGCTGTTGGGATCACGACCGTCGAGAAAATATCGATTGTTCAACTGCTCTGTGATCCGGTACGCGTAATCGGGGGTGTTGGTCCAGGCCAAGATCTGTTTCCCCCAATACATCCGCATGTGATTGTGCATGTAGCCGGTTTCCCGCATTTCACGCATCGCCGCATTCCAGTATTCGTCATGCGTCTCGCCGTTCTCCAGTTCGCTAAGCGTGTAGTGTTTTTCTCGTTGGTCGTGTCGGTGATCATCCAGAGTCTCCGCCGCCCAATCGGGCAAGCAAGAATACGAGTCGTAGTCCGGCGTGAAATTCACGAAGTTCTTCGACAGCTCACGACGGATGATCAATTCTTCCATGTAGGATTCGCGGTCCGTCTGAGTTCCCGCGGACGTCTCTTTTATTTTCAAGGCGATGGTGAGGGGCGAAATTTGTCCGAAGTGCAAATACATGCTCATGTGCGAAACCGCGTCTCGCACCGGATCGCTACGATGATCGTCGTAGGATGTCAATCGCGACTCGACAAAACGGTTCAGCTTCGCCGTGGCTTGGGACGTGCCACCGCGAAACCACCGGCTGACGGCGGGAACGCTGCGATCGACTTTGATTTTCCGCAACACCGCCTCACGATCTGTTAAGTCATCCCCCGAAACGGGAAGCGTTGTGGAATCTTTCTTCATTGGTGTTGTCGTCAACGGCAACAGATAATCGGGCAGATGCGAATTCAGCTTGGGTCGAATGGTTCGGGCCGCGTACTCCCGTTTGTCAGAAACCACGTCGACGGGAACGACGACATCGCTTTCGACCTCTACGACGCTACAGCTTGCGTTCTCGGCGACCGACCGTCGCCACGATTTCTGTTGCCGGAGATAACCGCGGTCGCAAATCACCATCGAAGCGCGCTTCGCCACGTCGAGCGTGACTTCGTCGGGCTCTCCGCAGCGAACGACCATTTTGATTCCACGACCTTGAATCGCCGTTTGCGTTTGCTCGATGCCTTCGAGCAAGAACGTCGCCTGGCGGAGCGACAATTCCGGATCGTTCTCAGGAATGACGAACAAAACCATTAACGGCTGTCCCCGTTCGTTCGCCGCCCGGACGGCGTACTCGACCGCGTGGTTGTCCTGGGCTCGCTGGCTTTGCTCCATCCAGTACAGGACGTAGTCGCTCTCACCGTTTTCCCGCTCGGCCAACCGTCGGATTCGTTGAGGCTGGATCAATTGAGTGGCCACGAGATTTCGATCCTGGTTTTGAAGGTTCGTCGTAACGGAGATCACGATCCATCGCTGTGAAATCGTAGCGCCGGTCGTTACGGAGTCAAATGCGACCGGGAAACACCACTCGTCGCCAATGTTCGCACCGATCGCAGTGCTCAAACGGACAACCGGCTTACCGACCAAATAAGCGGCACTCGAAACTCCAGCAACGAACCGCCGGGAATCCGATGACCCATGCTTTTCGATTCGCAATCGCTGCCAGTCATTCTTCAAGCAAAAGGGAGCACGTGGTCACCCCAGGTCCGCGGAGGGGTTTGTCTGCGCATTTAGCAACACGCGGATCATGGCTGACGTAGCGGGATTCACCAGAATTCCGATCCAGTCTTTCGGAGTCGGAAGTCTGGCGACATCCGCTACAGTCAATCCGACACTGATTGATCGCGTGTTGGGTAGTGGCCATTACTTGAGGGACTCACACGCGTGGCTATCTCCTCCGGATCAGCTTGATCGCTTGTTGTGCGATGCGTGGAAGCAAGGCCAAGGCCGCAAAAGCGACGATCAATTGCCAGTTGATCAGCCCGCCGGCACCTTCCTGGGCGAGCGACGCGGCGCTAGGGAAAGTGGAGCCCGCGTAAACGAACACCGCTGTGCCGGGAAGCATGCCGATTTGGCTGACCCACCAGTACGTCCGAGTCTTCATCGGCGTCAGACCCATGACCACGTTGATGACAAAGAAGGGAACCACGGGTATCAGTCGCAGCGTGAATAAATAAAACGCTCCTTCACGCTTCAAATTCTCGTTGAACGATCCCAGTTTTTCAGAGAACTTCGACTGAATGAAATCGCGGAAAAGATAGCGACTGAGCAAGAACGCCATCGTCGCTCCTGTGGTCGATGCGAAACTGACCAGCAGCAAACCGGTACCGAAACCGAGATACCATCCGATCGCCAAAGTCATCACCGCCGCGCCCGGCAAGGACAGTCCGGTGACGAGGACGTAGGCCGCAAAGGCGATGCCGTAGACCAAGACAGGATGGCGATCGCGAAAATCCAGCAACGCGGATTCCCGTCGGGCGAGATTCTGCAGCGTCAACGAGTCTCCGAACATCGCGTAGGCGATGGCCACGGTCCCCAGCAGAACCCCTAAGACGATGATCTTCCGATAAGGAAGTCGCTTCACGTTCTTCGTCTCGGTGGACATAGCTGATTCATCCGTTTTCGTCGCCTCCCGGCTGATTTCGAACGCCCGGCGTCAGTCGTTTTGCCTCCGCGCCCCCCCGCGACGGCGGCCGGATCTCCGGGGTGCGAAAAACCGTCTCGGCGTTTCCGGTGTTCACGCGAAATCGGCTCGACCGTGCGAAGTGTGACCGCATCGTCACGACGTCGCCCAGCGTCGCGGCGAATCTAAATCACTTCGTTTCGAAGCGTCAATTCGATCGGGCAATGATCGCTGCCCGTGACTTGGTCGTGAATCCTTGCCCCGGCGACTCGATTCCAAAACTTCTTTGCGACCCAGAAGTAGTCCAATCGCCAACCGATATTCTTCTGCCGTGCGTTCATCCGATACGTCCACCAAGTGTATCGTCCGGGACCGTCGTCGAAATGGCGAAACGAATCAATGAAGTTCGCCTGGGCGACTTCGTCCAAGCCCCCGCGTTCCTGATCCGTGAAGCCCGCGTTCTTTCGATTGGCTTTCGGATTGGCCAAGTCGATTTCTTTGTGAGAGCAGTTCAGATCACCGCAAAAAATCACCGGCTTGCGACGATTCAATTTTTTGACGTAAGTCAAGAAGTCCGCGTCCCAACGCATTCGGTAATCCAGCCGCGTCAAACCGCGCTGCGAATTGGGTGTATAGACGTTGACCAGATGAAAGTCATCGAACGTCGCCGTGATCAAGCGTCCTTCTTTGTCGTGATCCTCGATCCCCATCCCTAAGGCGTGTCGCTTGGGCGGCACTTTGGACCAGATGGTCGTGCCGCTGTAGCCGCGTTTGGCGGCGCAGTTCCAGATCTGCTGGTAACCCAATTCGTCGGCCCAGCCGGTATCGACTTGCTCGGGAGTCGCTTTAGTTTCCTGCAAGCAGAGAATATCCGGCACGCACGTCTGGACGAATTCCCGAAAACCTTTGTCCATCGACGCGCGGATGCCGTTGACGTTCCAAGAAACAAGCTTCATGTAGAATTTCGGGGGATGGTGTTCGCGAGAGCCAGAGACGACGAACGGAGCCGACGGCCGGTCGGTGGCCTTTTTACCGAGAACTTCGGACGAGTTTGCTGACCGTGTTGCCGGTTCGCAAAATCAGCCCGTCGGACGCGACCGCGGGCGACGCGGTCAGGTCTTCGCCGATCGGATTTCGCGCCAGAATTTCGATGCCCTGGGCGTCGACCTTCGTCAACACAGATTCGCCGTCGCTGGAGAAAAAGGCAACCCGGTCGCCCATCACCAAGGGCGACGCGACGTAGTTGCCGCCCATTCGCTTGGCCCACAGGGACCGACCGGTCCGCGCGTCGACGGCCGACGCGACCCCGTTGTCCGTGATCCAGACCACCATGGGCTTGATCGATTCTTGGCCACCCGCCGCGGTGGCCACCAGCACGGGAAAAGACAATCGCGAATTGCCGCGATCGTGATTCCACACGACGTGCGAATCCGTGACGTCTCCGCGGGTCGAATCATCGACACGAATGGCGATCAGTTCGGCACCGCGTGATCCGGTGTTGATGATCACTTTGTCTTCGAACACCAACGGCTGTGCGGCGGCGTTGTAGTCGTCGTGCCGCAGCGTCCAGATTTCCCTGCCCGTGACCGCGTCGTATCCGAACGCGGCTCGGGAGCCGACCGAGATGACTTGTTGGCTGTCGCCGACGGTCATGATCGCCGGCGTGCTGTAGGCCTTTCGGAGATCGCCCTCGCGTAGCGGAAGCCCGTCTTCGCCGAGGTCACCGTAGTCGGTGGTCCGATCCGTTTTCCAAACGGTCTCTCCGGTTTCCTTGTCTAGCGCCACGACGAATTGGTGATCGATCCCGTCGAAAGTCAAGATCAACAAGTCATCGACGATCACCGGCGACGACCCCGGGCCACGAAAGTGGCGGACGTTGATGTCGCGACGCTGCCAAACGGTTGCACCGGAGTCGACGTCCAGCCGCGCGGTCCCGTAGGTTCCGAAGTGGACGTAAAGCCCGTCGGACTGCAGGACGGGCGTCGGCGCGGCGTAGTTGTTGACCGGATTTCCCAGCGGCTCCGGCGAAGCGTTTTCGAACAGCGTGCGATGATGAAGCACTTCGCCGGTCGTCGCGTCCAGGGCATCGACGAATTGTTGCTTGCCGTCCTCGGTGGCGGACGTCAACCAAATTTTTCCGCCACCGATCACCGGCGTGCTGTGCCCGCCGTGCCGAATCTCGGTCGTCCACGCCAGATGGTCTCCGTCAGCCTCCCAAGTTCGGGGCACCACCGCGATCCGCTCGGCAGGAACGTTACCGTTGGAAAGTGGACCGGCTTTTGCAGGCCAAGACACGCTCTGGGCGGAGGCGGGAACGACGATCGACGATGCCAACAAGCACGCGATCACGGAGGCAAGAACCGAAGGGAGCGGAAGCATGTCGAGCTTGAAGTTTTGTCGGATCAATTGGCTGTGTCTTGTTTTTGCGGGAGCATTTCGAAAAGCTATAGGTCGCCTGCCCGATGGGGCGGTTCCGAGCACCAAAATGCCAGCCCCACAGATTAACTCATTCGGCCCCAGAAAGCTTTTGCCATGTCTCTGCCTTTTTCGCGAACGTTTGTTTTCCTGCTGATCGGCGTGAACTTGGCGTTGGTCGCTTGCGTCGCGTTCTTGGCGATCGATCCGATCGAACGGAACGAGTCGATCCGGGAAATCCGGTCGGACGCCGCGGTTCCCGCAATCGCGCGGCGACAAGACACGTCGAGGACCGACCGATCGTCGATCACGGAACCGCCGAGCGGGCCGGAGACACGGTTTCGGCCGCCGGCCTTGCCGACGCCGGGGGTCAAAACGGAGCTGGCACAACAAGAACGTGCGACCATCGAATTGTTCCGCACCGCTTCCCCGTCGGTCGTGCACATCACCACGGCCCGCGTCGCTCGGGATTTCTTCAGTCTGGATGTCCAGCAGGTTCCTCAAGGCAGCGGAACGGGCTTTGTCTGGGATGATCAAGGTCACATCGTGACCAACTATCACGTGATCCGCCGCGCCGACGTCGCGATGGTCGCCTTTGACGATCAGAACTCTTATCCGGCCAAGCTGGTGGGATCGGCGAAGGAAAAGGACCTGGCGGTGTTACGCATCGACGCCCCGCCGGAACAGCTCAAGCCGCTTCGCATCGGCGTCTCGTCGGACTTGCAAGTCGGCCGGATGACGTTCGCGATCGGCAACCCTTTCGGACTCGATCAAACGTTGACCACGGGCGTCGTCAGCGCTTTGGGGCGCGAAATCAAGTCCGATTCCGGCGTCCCGATCAAGGACGTCATTCAAACCGATGCGGCGATCAATCCCGGCAACAGTGGCGGTCCTTTGCTGGATTTGTCGGGCCAATTGATCGGCGTCAACACGGCAATTTACAGTCCGTCGGGTGCCTACGCCGGAATCGGTTTCGCGATTCCCGTCGACACCGTCCGCTGGGTGATCCCGGAACTGATCGATCACGGGCGGATCATTCGTCCGGGCATTGCGGTGACGGTGGCCAGCGAGGCGATGACGAAACGTTGGGGGCTGCCCAAAGGCTTGCTGGTCCTGAGAGTCAACGAAGACAGTCGTGCCGAGGCGGCCGGGCTGAAGCCGACCATGCAAACGGATCGCGGCATCATCCTGGGAGACATCATCACGGCGATCAACGAGTCGCCGGTGGAATCCACGGCGGACTTGATGCTGATCTTGGAAAACTACAGCGCCGGCGACGTCGTTCGTTTGACGGTGCTTCGCGACGGTGACGAAAGACTGGTACCGGTCGAACTGGAGATGTTGGACAAGTGATCAGCCGGCCATCGCTTCACGACGCACCGGACGGACCCGTGGTTTCGGTTTGACGAATTCGTTTTCGCCGTCGACCCGGGCGATGTGAACGTCCAACTGGGGGAACGGGATTCCGATATCGGCCGCATCCAACTGCCGTTTGACTTCTCCGGTCAGCGCTTCGGTCATCGGCCAAAAGTCGGCGGACTTCACCCACATGCGGACTTTCCACTGCACGGCGCTGTCCCCCAGTCCGGCCAAGACCACCGCGTAGCCTCGCAATTCACCCTGAACGGTTCGATCCGAAAACGTCTCGGCGGCACAGGTCAGCGCCGTTCGCGTGGCGTCCTGATCGGCGGAATACTCGACACCGACGACGACCTCGATGCGACGATGCGGATGGTGACTGATGTTTTCGATCGTCCCGCCGGCGATCCCGCTGTTGGGGACGATGATGCGTCGATTGTCGGGTGTATCCAGCGTCGTGGTGAACAGGTCGATTTCGTTGACCGTGCCGGAAACGCCACCGGCGTTGATGAAGTCGCCGACTTTGAACGGACGAAACACCAACATCAGGACGCCGGATGCGAAGTTGCTGAGCGTGCCTTGGAACGCCAGACCGATCGCAAAACCGGCGGCCGCCAACATCGCGGCCAAGCCGCCGAGCGGGGCGCCCAGTTTGCTAAGCACCATGCCGGTGACCCCGAACATCACCAAGTAAAAGACCATCTTGCCGATGAACTTGCCGAACGTTTCGTCGACGCGGCGACAAACCGGTCCGCTGATCAATCGCGAAACGTACCTGGCGACCAAATAGCCGACAAAGATCACCGCCAACCCCACGGCGGCCCACAGCAATCCGGGCAACACGTTGGCGGTCAGGGTCTCGGTCATGCCGTCGAAGTCCCGGTTCTGCATCTGATCCATGAACTTTGTCAACGCGCCGCCCAGGGCATCGTCGGTGTTGGTCTCGGGCACGACCGCTGCGGCCGCCTGGTCGGTTGCTGTCGGATGGGGGACTGCCACGGCTGCGATCCTTCGCTTCTGTCGTCTCGAGATGGGGGAGGTGCGGACCGGTTGATCCTCGGGATGTCTGGGTCTTAGCGGAAAAGATCGACTCGGATCAAGATCGACGCCGGACGAAAACGCTCGGCGTCAGAAGATCCGGATCAACCGCGACGGCGCTCCAGCAGAACGACCATCATCAGCGCCAACAAGGATCGCAGTTCGTCATCCTCGGGCAGCTCGGACAGCTTTTCCAACGTGAATTTGCCTTCGAATATCGCCGGGTGCTTGATCAGTCGCAACAATTCGGAGCCGTCGGGTCGCCGCACGATGTAACTGGGATTGAGAAGGTAAGTGAACACAAATCCCAAGATGGGAATTTCCCCCAGCAGACTCTCCACAAACTTCTTGATCGCACTTTCTTCCTCGATCGTCATGTCGACTCGCCCGTCCTGCATGACGTCGTAGTGGGCCGACCAAAGCGAGCGCATTCCCCTCCGTCGCACCGCACCCCAATCATCCCCCTGGGCGTCGGCGAAATGATAATTGGCAGAAAAATCGATGATTCGGTCCGCCGTGATACGGAACAACAAATTCGTGCGACTTTCGTCGCTGAAGATTTCGACCTGTTCTTTGAACCTGAACATCTTTTGCTTGACGAACATCAGCAAGCGTCCGCTGGCGTCGGTCGCCGAGATCCGCTGACCGAATGTGATCAGCTTGAAAGACAGCGTGATCGGGTATTGCATGAAGAATCACCGCAGGGGATGGCAGACAAACAAGGCGCATAAGAAACGCACGGATGGATGACCAACCGTGCGTTTTGAACCGTGCCGATCGGTTGGATCGGCCTAGGACTTCTTGGCCGGCGGGGCCTGCTGTTGTTGCAGACCCGGGCGGACGCGTTTGTTGATATCCGTTTCCAGCACGCCGAAGACCGACTCGTGACGGGCGACCGACATTTGCAATGCGGCCAGCAACCTTTTGGCGGTGAAGAAGTTGACGATGATCCGTTGCTTGACTTGGATCGGATCCTTCGGCACGCCGATCGGTTGCGGGTTCAGCCCGAAATCGACGATCAGTTCCTCGGGTGATCCGGTGACGCGGCAGAAGTTCGCGTAAGTGGCGACCGCGTTTTCGTCTTCGACCTGAACTTGGACGGGCTGTTGGGTTTGCGCCTTTTCGGCGGCCGGTGCGGGTGTCGGTGCGGCAGTTTCGGATTGAGTTTCGGTGGATTCGGTGTCGGCCATCTTGAGATTGCTCCAGAGAGAAAGGGTTGGACGATTCGCGTTCGATTGAGATGAGAAGCGGCCAGGGTAACGAATGGGGGGTGGCCGCAACAAGCGACACGAGGATCAGCCCCCCAGAAAACAAAAAGTGATTCGAAAATGTGTTAAAAAGCGATAGCTAGGCAGTCTGGTGACTGATATCAGCGAGGCTGATCAGAATTCAAAATTGAACGTCTTGATGACCAATCGCCACAAGCGTTGGCCGAGGGACATCGGATCGACATGAACTTTGGCCGCGCCTCGGTAGCCCGCGCGGAGCGGCGTGTCGCCGAAATCGATCGGCACACGAGCTTGGAAGGACACGCTGCGTGGTTTGATCTGACCGGTCGACGGATCGATCTCGGTTTGCAAAGCACCGCCGGTTTGACTGGCGAGTCCCTGTGACGCCGCTTGCATCGGGTTGACGGACATCTCGGTCAACTTGCCGCTGTAGGTGGTACCGCGTTTGGCATCGAGCAGCATGTCGACTTCCTGTCCGACGCGGACCAATTGAATGTCCCCCTGGTCGATCACCAGAACCGCTTCGTAACCGTCGGGAGATCCGATTTCGCAGATCTTGTCTTCGGGCGTCATCATCGCGCCGATGTTCTTGGAATCCAGCGGCGTGCCGGTCCAACCGGGCAGTCGTCCGTCGCCGCCGTCTTGGGGTTTCTTTTCCGGTGGCGGCAACACGTAACCGTCGCGTTTGGCACGAACCGTCAAACGGTCGACCTCGATCTGTGTTTTTTCCAACAGCGATCGGATCGAGGCCAAGACCTGTTCTTGATACTCTTTTTGGTTCTTGGCGGCCTCGTCGTTTTTGGCCCGCCATTCCAGGTTCGCGAGCTGGACTTCGGCCAACTGTTCCTGACCGGCCAAATCCGCCAAGCGGAATCGCAGGTCGGGGTTCTCCAGTTCGGCGACGGGTTCGCCTTCGCGGACCGATTGGCCGACGCCTTTGGTCCAAGTCACGCGACCGCTGGTCGCGGCATAGACCGACCCGGCCTCGCTGGGCCGGATCTCGAAAGCACAATCGATGTGGTGGGGCAGCGGGATGTAACACACCGCGGCGAGGATCGCGCCGACGATGGCCAATGTTGTCAGTAAACGGGCTCGTTTCACCTTGGCCAACCTCCCAGGCGTGCGAATGAATTTCCAAGTTTGAATGATCGGCTGGGCCACCAGCCCAGAAAAACCGGCGACCGCCAACAAACGTCCCAGGGCTTGCAAACCGTAAGGTTCCAAGACCTTCATGACGAACCAAACGATCGAAAACACCACGACCCAGCGATAAATCACGCTGGCGACCGTGAACATGCCGAACATGAATCGATTGCGTTGCGGCAGGAACGGGTCGTCTTGAAGTTCCAGGCCCAGGCACGTTTCCTGGAACCAGCGTTTGAGAACTTCGGTGGCTTTCTGACGCAGGTTGGGGATTTCCAACATGTCCATCAAAATGTAGTAGCCGTCGAAACGCAGCAGCGGGTTTCCGTTCACCAGAATCGTGCTGACCACGTTCAAAAACATCATGTTCAAGCACAAGTCGTTGATCGTCGTGCCGGATTCGGTAAAAAACCACACGTACGCCGCGAAAGACGCCAAGATCATTTCGACGTAGATCCCCGCGGCACCGATCCAGACGCGTTTCCATTTGTTCGGCAGCATCCACGAGTCGGAAACGTTGCAATACAAACACGGCGTAAAGACCAACAGCATGAATCCGATTTCATGGCACTCGCCGCCGAACTTTTTGCAACTCAATCCGTGGCCGAACTCGTGCAAGACTTTGACGATGCCCATCGTCGCGGCCAGGATCAGCCAGCGATCCGCGGCAAAGAACTGTTGAAACGTCGGCAACTTGGCGTAAACCGTTTCGTACTGCGTCGCCAACAACAGTGACGCGGACAACAAAAACGTCAGAAAGAACAAAAGCGCCGGCACGGTGAACATCCAACCGAACCAAGGCAGCAAACGATTCAGAATTTTTTCCGGGTCGATGCCCCGCGTTCGGATCGCGAAAATGTTGGAGAATTTCCCCACCAGCTCCTTGTTCTTTTTCTTGCGTCCGCGATGCCGCAGCGCCTTGCCTTGCCCGGGCGAATTGCTGATCACCAGGCCGCTGCGGTGCAGCATGCCGATGAACTGTTGCAGGTCGCCGAAAGTGATTTTTTGCGGTGCGAAGCGGGCCTCGAAGCCGTCCTTGATGTGTTGCAGGCTGACGTGCCCGTCCAGCATGTTCAGAATGAAATACTCTTCGTCATGAAAACGAAAGTATTGCAAACCGACGGGTTCTTTGACGACCCAATACCCGGTGCCCTGGTAATGATGTCGGCTGGCCGATAAGTCCGGACGCTTGCGCACCGTCAGCGCACGCGATGAACTGCTTACCAGGGATTCGGCCAGCGTGGTCATGTTCGAAGAAAAAGTGTGGGGCTAGGGGGCGGAGGGGCAGACGCCGATCGGTCGGATTTGGCGACCTCTACGGTCTTGTTGCGGGTCTCGGACGTTCTTACTTGATGACGATGGCGGCGGGCATTCCGGGCTTGATGATCCAGTGACCGTTTCGTTGTTGGTTGTCGATCACGGCCCACGATCGGTAGCCTTGCACGGCGTTCATTTCGGTGCTGACGAATCCGAGAGTCGAATCGATCCGAATCGGCTCGGCGTCTTTGCCGTTGGCGTAAACGTGGACTTCGCAGGGAGCGCCGGCGTAGACGCGATCGCTGGTGCCGATGCCGGGCAAGTCGGCTTCGACCTTCAACTGTTTCATTTCGACCAGCACCGCGATGGGGCTTCCGGCTTGCACCCATTCGCCTTGTTGAGCGATGCGTTCTTCGATGATTCCGTCAAAGGGCGCGGCGATCTGACGTTTGTCCAATTCGTGACGCGCCATCGCTTCTTCGATGCGGCTGGCGATGAACTTGATTTCGTTACCTTTGGTTTCGATGTCGGCCAATTCGATCTGCAGCCCGGCTTTTTTGGCCTCCAAGACTTTCCGTTCCTTTTCGAAGAACGAGATCGTCTTCTTTTGCTCCAAGGATTCGAACGCCTTGGCTTCGGTCTCGGCCAGATCGCGGCTGCTGACGGCGAATCGGCGATTGACATCATTCTTAAAGTTCAGCTCGGCTTCCTTCATCATCGCGCGTTTCTGTTCGACCATCAGTTTGGCGGCGGTGTCGTCGATGACGCCGATCGAATCACCCTCGGCGACTTGCGAACCTTCGTCGATGTTCAACATCGTCAGCTTGCCGTCGGCTTCGGCGGGCACTTGGATCTTGCGACGAAAGACGACAAATCCGTTGCTCGAACGGAGTTCACCCTCGGCCATCGAACGCGACGAATCGCTTCGACCGAACGGAAACGGACTGTCACTGCCGGTTTGCCCGACCGCGGTGATCGGCAAGGCGACGATCAAGACCGCCGTCAAAGACACGGCAACCGGGGTGAGAAAGGTTTGAATGCGAACCATGGCGGGGTGTCCCGGGTCGGATGGAGTGGAGATCGGATGAGGTCGATGATGAGCTGCGAACGGGCCGCGATTAGAAGAAGAATTTGTACGCCCACTCGTAGACTTCGTGCAGCAAAACGAATCCGGATGCCGCTCGGCCACACTTGACGTCGGCGGTGAACCGGGTGCCGGGACTGGGATTCAGATCCCCCAGCGATACCTGATCCGGGACCGCTTTCATCTTGATGATCGCACCGTTTTCTTCGTCCGCCTCGGCACGCAGCGAAATGTTGTCGACGGGCAACACGGCATCGAGCGTGACGTCGGGATCAGACGCCAGGATGTATTCGACTTTCAGTTCGCTCGCGTTCTCCTTGCGGATGAACTCGTCCAAGTGGCCTTCGCGTTTTTCGGGCATGCGAAGCTCCAAGTACTTGGGCTTCGTCAGGTCAGCGATTTCCATCAACACCTGGCCGGTCGACACAGGCCGGGCTCGCAGTGTCTTGTCGACTTCCCAGGAGACGACGGTCCCGCTGATGGGAGCCTTGATGTCGAGGTCGGCCGCGCGGGCCCGCTTCATGGCCAGCTTTTCGGTCAGGATCCGCATTTCGGTCTGGAGTTTATATTTTTCCACTTCCAAGGCGGTCTGTTCACTGCGTTCCATCGAGCGGCGGTCTTTCATCTGCGCGTCCAGGCGACTGATCTCCGCGTTCTTTGTTTGAATTTCACCCTGCAAGTCGGCCAGTTCGATGTCGACCTCGGGGTTGCGGAGTTTGACCAAAACTTGGCCTTCTTCGACGACGTCGTTTTCTTTGACCAGCACGTCGATGACTTCGCCGTCGATGTTGGCGAAGACTTCGCGGCGGACTTGAGGCAACAAGGTGCCTTCGGCTTCGAGATCGAAATCCATCGGAACGAAAATGCCCGCCAAAATCAGTGCGGCGATCGCTCCGACGACCGCCAGGGTCTTGGGCAGGGTCCGCGCCTTGAGCACCCAAGTCGCGCGGCCCAGGGCACGCCAAACCGGCATCAAGAACAAGTTCGTGTGTGCCAGCGAATTGGCGATCGCACGGGTGCCGTGTTCGTAAACCAAATCGCAGCGGGCGTGAAAGATTTCCGGCGGCAAGTCGCTTTCGATTTGCTCGACGATCAAAGCGCCGATGACTTCGCCGCGGTGCGCGTTGTCGCGATCCAGTTCCCCGGTGGCGGCGGTTTCTTCGTTTCCGACTTTGCGTTGCGGTTCACGCAGCGGAAGCACCGCGATGTTACGACCGTACGACTGATCGACGTAATCCTCCAGGGCCTCTTCGATTTGCGGCGGCAAGTCCTCGGTGCGTCCGTCGTGCCACAGCGGTTCGCCGGCGGCGACGACGCGGGTGGCCAACTTGTTCAGTGCCGAGACGATGTTGGATCGGTTCTCGAAAGTGTCTTGACCGCTGATCGCCTGGACTTTGCATTTGCGTCCGGTCTTGATCGCCACGCTGACGCGGTCGCAACCGATCAACCGGCGGCCTTCGTTCGCCACGATGTGAGCCGTCTCCTTTAAGTCCAACGATTCATGCGCGGCGCGGGCGAAGGCGTCGGACTGTTGCCACAACGTCTGACGATCACCGAGCGTGCGGAGTTTTTGGCTGCGGAGCCACTCGGCGGCCAGTTCGCACATCTGTTGCAGGAACCGCAAGTAGCCCCGCTGCGTGTCCGGCGCGGTGTCGGGCCGCTGGAAGACTTCGATGACGCCGTCTTTTTGGCCTTCGTGCTGGAGCGAACCGAGCACGAGCAGGTAACGCGTCGGGTTGCCCTCGGCGTCGCCGTCGGTGGTTCCCGAGTAGGGCGGGACCAACAAGGACTGGCCGGCATTGGCCACGCGGGTGATCAGCCGACTGTGGCGGGCCGAGTCTTCGTTGTCGCCGGCCAGGATCGAAGGCTCGGCGTTGATCTGGTACTGCAACTTCAACTGACGATCGTCGTCGAGCAACCAGACCGCCCCGCCGGCGGCGGCCAACGCGGTGATGATTTTGGAAAGCAGCTCAGGATAGAACTCGTCCGCCGTCGCACCGCTCTTGGCCAACGCCGCGATCTCGTTGACCAGAGCGCGGATCTGTGCCTTTGTGTCTTCGACGGATTGTTGATTGACCGCCATGGCGAGCACCCGAAACCGAGGGGGGGAGGGAAACGAAAAGTCGACGAAATCCGACGGTACTTAATCTGGGGCGGAAATGCCACGTTGACAATTTATACAGTTTGTATAACTATGTCTAGGGTTTGTTCGCCAGTTTTTCCTGAGTCCTCCCATGCATGGCCCCGTTTCTTCCGATCGCACGCCCCGGGACGCCGATTCGTCGGTCGCCCGTGTGCCCATCGATCAGCAGCAGGCGGGAACCGTGATCACGGACCTGAAATTGGAGCTGAATCGGATGCAGCGAACGATTCGGCTGACGATCCAGGCGAAACTGAGCGGACTGCAGGGACGATCCTGTGGAACCCTGGAGGCCAATCAGGCGTTGGCGACGGCTCTGCACGAGCTGATCGACGGCCAGGGCTTGCGGGTGCAGTGCAGCGAGTGCGGACATCCGGCGATCTTGCGGGTGTCGCCCCGGAAAGGATCGCCCCGCGGCGCTTTCGTTTTTGACCACTCGATCGACGGCCGGCGGACCTTTCACGGCGGGGCCGGAGTCGTGCCGGAACTGCGTCTGGTGTCCAAGCCGACGCGGCGGGGCAAACGGGCCGCGGCCGCCGACCGAAGCGGCAACGCCGAGGGCGGATCGGCCTGATCTGGTGGATCAGGCGGATCGTCCGGGCGGCTACTCGCGGGGGATTTGGTCTTGCCGTATCCTTCGCGGCATGACCAAGCCGCTTCCGACACCCGAACAAACCGCCGCGATGTTGACGTCGGCGATGGGCCAGATTCAATTCGCCCGCGACTACACGCTGGCCCTGTTGGAGGACACGCCGCGGGAGCTGTGGTTCGGAATGCCGGCGGACTCGCCCACCAACGTCGCGTGGCAAGTCGGCCATTTGACGGTCAGTCAATACGGATTACTGATGTTTCGCATCCGCGGCCGGCAACCGGATGACTTGGACTTGATCCCGGGCCGATTTCGCAAAGCTTATGGCCGCGGGTCGAAGCCTGACGCGGACGCGGGCGGGCAACCGTCGCCGGACGAGCTGATCGAGCGGATGCGTGTCGTTCACGAATCGGCGATGGCGGAACTGGAGCAATTGCTGGTGGACGATCGGGCCGCCGAGGTGTTGCTCGCGGCGGTCGAGATGCCTTACGCCGCCTATCCGAACAAGTTGGGCGCGATTCTGTTCTGTCCGCTGCACGAACAGATCCACGCCGGACAGATCGGGTTGCTGCGTCGAACGCTGGGCTTGGAATCGATCCGCTGAGCGCGACGCGGCTGGGAGCAAAACGTTGCTAGAAACACTCGACGAATCCATCTACGACCACCCGAAGTACTACGACCTCGTGTTCGGCGCGGATTGTGCCGCGGAGATCCGCTTCGTTTTGGCTTGCGGCGAGCGGTACCTGTCCGGGCCGGCGGCGGGAAAGCCCGCGACGAGCTGGCGGATGTTCGAACCGGCCTGTGGCACCGGGCGTTTGTTGTTCGCGCTCGCTCGCAAGGGTTTCACCGTCGGCGGTTTGGATTTGAACGCCCGCGCGATCGATTTTTGCAACGCTCGGTTCGCCAAGCACGGGTTCGCTCCGCCGGCCTTTGTCGCCGACATGAGCGACTTTACGGTCCGCCGAAAGCATCACATCGCGTTCAACACGATCAACAGTTTTCGCCACGTAGCCAGTGAGAAGGCGGCCCGGGATCACCTCAACCGCATGGCCGCGGCGACGCGTCCCGGCGGGTTGTACCTGCTGGGCATCCACTTGACGCCGACCCAGGGTCCGCCGAGTGAGACGGAGTCCTGGTCGGCGCGGCGTGGTCACCTGTCGATCAACACGCACATGTGGACGGTCGACCGGGACACGAAGAATCGCGTCGAACGCTTCGGCATTCGTTTCGACGTCCGCATGCCGAGTCGTCAATTTCGCATCAACGACATGTTGGTCCTGCGGAGTTACACCAAGACGCAAATGAACCGGCTGATCAAGAGCTCCCCGGCATGGGAAGTCGCCCAGACGTATGACTTTGCCTATGACATCGACGATCCGATCGAAGTCGACGCGAAGA
Source organism: uncultured Pirellulaceae bacterium (assembly GCA_964453205.1). Lineage (GTDB taxonomy): Bacteria > Planctomycetota > Planctomycetia > Pirellulales > Pirellulaceae > Crateriforma. Next base: position 22,303 of record CAYVRC010000035.1, read on the forward strand.
CCGAGGACGTCGTGTACGTGTTGCGGCGGCGACCGGACTGAGGGGTCGGCGGTTCGGGCATCTCCCCGACGCGTCGCCCAAGTGTCCCGCCCGGATCGTTTCGAATCACCCGCCGCGGCGACGGCGTCCGGCGATGGCGACGCCGATCGCGGCGATCACGCTGGCCAAGCCCAGGCCCCCGCTGACGGCTGTCTTGGTTCCGAGGGATTCTTTTTCCAACTCGGTCAAGCGAAATTCGGTCGGGGCGGTCGTCTCGATCCCGTACTCCTCGATGCCCTCCCAAACCCGGATCAGCTCGGCCGGGGTCAATTCCTGATAGGCGGCCCGCTGCTCGGCGACGTGGGCCGCGGTGGTCATCGAAGCGTCGGTCGAGAGGTAACGGATCCCGCAAAAACCGGCAATCAAAAGACAAACCAGGCCCAGCAGGCTGAGTGCCACGAACGCGATCCGTGACCCCGCGGACGACTCGGCGGCCGCGGGGTTTTCGTCAATCCGCGACGCTGAATCGGCCCGGGGAAGCTTTCTCAGGTCGCCCAATTTGGGCACTTCGATCGGGGATTGGCAATTCGGGCAGCGGATCGAATCGCCTGCCTGGGCGGGCGAAACGGGCGTCGATGCGTCGCAAGCGGGGCATTTCAGGAGGTGCATGGCGTGTCAAATCTCGAAAAAAGGGTGTCGGCCGAAAAACGGCAAGTCCCGCGGTTTTGAACCCTCAGCACCTAGACCCGCTACACCGCGTGACTAGAATCCCATTAGTGCAAACGGGACCACGACCCAGCACCACCGCAGTCGTCGCCTCAGGCGTCGAATGAGAAGCGGGGGGAAAATAATGAACTGATTTGTTCGTCTTCGCGGCCCGACGGAGTTGGGTTCGCTTCCGAGTGGTCGAATTTGCCGAATGCTTCAAGGAGGACCGAGGTCCGGTGAATCGGAAAGGCCTACCGTCGCCAAAGCGATTCGAAAAGGCCGACTCCCGAGTCTGGGAATTTTCGATGACCCGGATCACACTGTTATTCGTATTCGGATCTAGCGGATTTGCATGGCGAGCTGTTCGTTTCGTGGACCAGGTTTCGACGACGGCGTCGGTCTTGATCAACGAATCACCATCGTAGGGACAGCGACGAACGTCTCGACCGACCCGCTTCCCCCCCGTCAGGTCCCGCCCATTTTACCCATTCCCAGCCACAGCAGCGACCCGATGCCCGCGCAGACGGTCCAACATGAAAGTCTTTCCAATTGATCCCGCTGCCGGCTTGAACGCTTAGCAGGGTGGTAAAATTGAGTTACAAGACGACGCAATATTCCTAAGGAGTGACACCTTTGTTCGATACGATGATGGACGAGTTCGAAGACGTCAGTGCCCAGAGCACCGACGTCGTCACCGGCGGTTTTCGCAAATTGCCGGCCGATGATGGCGACGACGACGGCGTGGCGGTTGCCGCGGCGGGTCTTGCCGATGGAGAAGTCCAACTGGACAGCTCCGACGAACTCTTGGCGATCGACGAAAGCGAGTCTTGGTCCGACGACCCGGTACGCATGTACCTGACACAAATGGGGGAAATCCCCTTGTTGACGCGTCGCGAAGAGATCGAACTGGCCAAGCGAATCGAAGAAACCCGCCGGCGGTTTCGCACCAAGTTGTTGGAAAACCATTTCGTCTTGGTCGAAGCCTACAAGACCCTGAAAAAGGTCTACCGTGGCCAATTGCCCTTCGATCGCACCGTCCAGGTTTCGGTGACCGACCGCTTGGAAAAGGAACAGATCGTCGGCCGCTTGCCGCACAACTTGCGGACCCTGCAAACGCTGCTGCAACGAAACCGTCACGACTGGAAAGTCTCGCTCAGCAAAAGTGCCTCGCAACGTCGCCGCGCCGAAGCATGGCGACAACTCGGCAGGCGACGACGACGCGCCGTCCGATTGGTGGAGGAACTCGGCCTGCGGACCCAGCGGATCGAGACACGAATCGACTTGCTGGCCAGGTTCTCCGAACGCCTGACCGAGATCGATCGTCTGATCAAGCAGCAACGCCGCACCAAACACGGTCGCGAAGTCCGCGAGCAACTGATGCACGAACGTCGCCAAATCTTGACCGCTTGTCAGGAAACGCCGACGTCGCTGCACAATCGCGTCAAGATGCTGAGAAAGGTCTACGGCGAGTACCAACAAGCCAAGCGTGAACTCAGCGAAGGCAACCTGCGACTGGTCGTCTCGATCGCCAAGAAGTATCGCAACCGCGGCCTGTCGTTCCTGGACCTGATCCAAGAAGGCAACGCGGGGCTGATGCGGGCGGTCGACAAATTCGAATATCGACGCGGTTTCAAGTTCTGCACCTACGCGACGTGGTGGATCCGCCAAGCGATCACCCGCGCCGTGGCCGACCAGAGCCGCACGATCCGGATCCCGGTTCACATGGTCGAAACCATGTCCCGCGTCCGCAACGTCGCGCGGCAATTGTTGCAGGAACTCGGCCGCGAACCGACGATCGAAGAGACCGCCCGCCGCGCCGACGTGACGGTCGAGGAAGCCCGTCGCGTGTTGACGATGAGCCGTTTTCCGATCTCGCTGGACCGGCCGGTCGGCAACAGCGAGGACAGCCAGTTCGGCGACCTACTGCCCGACGGCACGGCCGAAAGCCCGCAGATCGGTGCCGCCCAGGAAATGCTTCGCGACCGCATCACCGGTGTGCTCAAATCGCTGTCCTATCGTGAACGCGAGATCATCAAGCTGAGGTATGGCCTGGGCGACGGCTACAGCTACACGCTGGAAGAAGTCGGACACATCTTCAAAGTCACCCGGGAACGGATCCGGCAGATCGAAGCCAAGGCGGTTCGCAAGCTCCAACAACCCAGCCGCAGCCAAGAATTGGTCGGCTTCCTGGACTGATCGCGGCCGAATCGGCAATCAAATCGTCTCGCCACAAAGCCCCGAGCATTCGCCCGGGGCTTTTTCTATGGCCCGCGGGGTCCGGAACCCGAGAACGTTTCCGGCACCGGCGACGGAACGGTCGCGGAGGGCCGCCGACAGCAATTAGTCGGTCTCGGCCATGTCACGGGCGTGGTAACTGCTGCGGACGAAAGGCCCCGCGGCGACCTTTTTGAATCCCATGCCCTTGGCAAACTCCGCCAGTTCGTCGAACTCCTCCGGCGGCACGTAGCGAACCACCGGCAGGTATTTCTCGCCCGGCTGCAAGTACTGGCCCAGCGTCAAAAAATCGACGTCGTGCTCCCGCAGGTCGGCCAGCGCGTCGAGCAGCTCGTCCCGCTGCTCGCCCAATCCCAGCATCAGGCCGCTTTTCGTCTTCACGCCGGGGTCGTATCGCTTCACGTCGCGCATCATCTGCAACGTCCAGCGGTAATCGCTTTTGGGGCCACGCACGCGGCGATACAACCGGGGCACGGTTTCCATGTTGTGGTTGAAAACCGTCGGGGCGGCATCGATGACGGTCTTCAAGGCCGGTTTGCAGTGGACGAAATCGGGCGTCAAGACTTCGGTCGTCGCCCCGGTCCTTTCCCGCACCGCGATCACGCAGTCGTGGAAGTGCTTCGCCCCGCCGTCGTCCAGGTCGTCGCGTGTGACGCTGGTGATCACGACGTGCTTGAGCCCCAACCGGGCGGCGGCCTCGGCGACGCGATCCGGCTCGTCGGCCTCGGGTTGCTCCGGCGGACGACCACGACGGACCGCACAAAAACCGCAGGGCCGCGTACAGACGTTACCCAGGATCATGAAGGTCGCCGTTTGCCGGCTGTAGCACTCCATCCGATTGGGGCATTTGGCGTTCTCGCAAACCGTTTCCAACTTCAATTCGTCGATCAACGAATCCGTCAGATGATTGCTGTTGGCTTTCGGGATCGGCCGCTTCAGCCACTTCGGCAATCGGCCGGTCGCACTGGTCAGCGTACCGGCAGGCATTTCGGGTTCAGAGACGACGGGAAGTCGGAAAGCCATGAAAACTCAAAAAACGGAAAAAGTCAGTCGGGGTGATGAACGGCATCTGATTGTAGTGGGTCGCCAAAAAACGACCATCCGAGCACCCCGTTTCCCTTCCGAGCCCCCGTCGATGCCGGTACTCCTGACGCACCACCTGCCACTACAATCCGTCCATGGGAAAAAAGAAGAAACAAGCCAAAACGACCAAGAGCGGCAAAAAAGCGGGTCCGGCGCACACCATGGTCGCCGAAAACCGCAAAGCCCGGCATCGCTATGAAATCCTGGATCAAGTCGAATGCGGCATGATGTTGATCGGCAGCGAAGTCAAATCGATGCGTGAAGGCAAGCTCTCGCTGGACGAAGCCTACATTCGAACCAAAGACGACGAACTGTGGCTGATCGGTGCCGACATCGGCCACTACAACAACGCCGGCATGTGGAACCACGACCCGCGGCGTCCCCGTAAACTGCTCGTCCATGCCCGCGAGTTCGGAAAATTCGCCGGCAAAGCGCACGAGGGCGGCCTGACGTTGATCCCCCTGCGGGTCTACTTCAACGATCGCGGTTTGGCGAAATGCGTGATGGGGCTGGCCAAAGGCAAGAAACTTCACGACAAACGACAAACGCTGAAGAAACGCGACACCGAACGAGGCTTGCAACAAGCCATGCGACGAAAGTGACCCGGCAACGAGACCATCATGCTGCTTGAAATCAAAGACTTGGTCAAAACATTCGACCAACCCGGCGGCGGCCGTCTGACGGTTTTGGACGTGCCCGAATTCTTGATCGACCAGGGTCAACAAATGGCACTGATCGGAACCAGCGGGGGCGGCAAGACGACGCTGCTGCATCTGATCGCCGGATTGCTGACCGCCGACACCGGTTCGATCCGCATCGCGGGCACCGACCTGATGCGACTGAGCGAACAGGGTCGCGATCGTTTCCGCGCCGCTTGTGTGGGATACGTTTTTCAAACCTTCAATTTGTTGCCGGCGTTCACGGCGATCGAAAACGTGCGGCTCGGCATGACGTTCGGGCCGGGCACCTATGACCCCCGCCGGGCCGACGAACTGTTGGCAAAAGTCGGCCTGGCGGATCGCGCCGATTACAAACCCGCTCAGCTTTCGGTCGGTCAACAACAACGCGTCGCCATCGCCCGTGCCTTGGCGGGACGTCCGAAGGTGTTGCTGGCCGACGAACCGACCGCCAACGTGGACCCCAACAGCGCCGCGTCGGTGTTGGAATTGATCCGCGCGTCTTGTCGCGACGAAAACATCGCGTTGTTGATGGTCACTCACAGCATGGACATCGCCGATCAACTGGATTCGACGGTCCGTCTCGAAGACATCAATCGGGCTCTGGCGACCAGTTGTTAGGTCACCAAGCTCAAAACCTCTCCGCTTCCACCAACCCTTCCATCCCGACTGCCTGTTTCTCCCCATGTCTCTGCTTCGCATCGCTTGGCGCAATTTCCGACACCGCTCGCTTTCCAGCTTCTTGACGACGTTGTCGTTGGCGCTCGGGGTGGGTTTGGTCGTGCTGGTGCTATCGATCTACGGCATCATTAGCGAAGCCTTCGTCCGCAACGCTTCGGTCGGCCCCAACTTGGTCGTCGGCGCCGCCGGTGACGGGCTGCAACTGACGCTGAACAGCATTTTCTACCTCAGCCAACCGATCGAGAATCTGGATTACACGGACTACATGGACTTCATGTCCGAACAACAGCGATCGGACCAGGTCGAGCGATACGGCGGCGATCCCGCGCTCGCCGAGGAGGACGGCCGGTACTACGCGTTGTTGGGCGGCGGCTACGCGATCCCCTTGGCCTTGGGCGATTATTTCGGATCGTTCCGCTTGGTCGGCACCACGCCGGACTTTTTCGAAAAGCTGCGGCACGGGCCGATGGTGGATCAGGAATTCACGATGCGTGAAGGACGCGCGTTCGAAACCTTTAATGACGAACACGGCTACTTCGAAGCCGTCCTGGGTTCCCGCGTCGCCAGTGTCATGGACGTCCGTGTCGGTGACGTGATCAATCCGACGCATGGCAATCCCGAAGGCAAACTGCACAGCGAAGGATTCACTGTGGTCGGGATCTTGGACCCGACCGGGACCCCGAACGATCGCGCCGCGTTCATCAATCTCGAGGGCTTTTATTTGATGGAAGGCCACGCGCGGCCGGCCCCCGAGGGGCAAAACTACGAACCGACGATCCCGCCACCGGCGGACTGGCCGAAACCGTTGACGATCCCGGAGCGAGAAATCACGGCCCTGTTGATCCGTAACGGCAACCTGATGTTCGCGCCGATCATGAGCAACATGATCAAGGAAACGAAAACCCGCCAAGCGGTCGCGCCGATCGGAGAGATCAACAAGCTGATGAGTGTGATCGTCGGGCCTTTGTTGACGGCGCTGATGGTCATCACGTTGCTGACGTGCATCGTCGCCGCGGTCGGCGTGCTGGTCGCGATCTACAACTCGATGAACGATCGCCGCAAAGACATCGCCGTGATGCGCGCGCTCGGCGCCCGACGCGGCACCGTGACCTCGGTCATCTTGATCGAGAGCCTGCTGATCGCCGTGATCGGCGGCGTGATGGGTTGGCTGGGGGCGCACCTGGCGATCTGGATCGCCAGCGGAGCGATCGAGGAACAGACCGGCATCCAAGTCGGCTTTTGGTCCACCAGTTTTTACGAATGGCTGGTCTTGCCTTTGGTCGTCGCCCTGGCCTTGTTGGCCGGCCTCCTGCCCGCCCTTTCCGCCTACCGAACCGACGTCGGCAGCAACCTGTCGGCTTAAAGAACTTCAACAGTGACCGAACGAGGTGTGTGATGGGGACGACCGGCTGCCGTTGGCTGACTCTTTTTTTGCCCGTGATCCTGTTGCCGCCGACGCTGGACGCGGCATCCCCGCGGCAGCCGAACTTCATCGTGGTCTACTGCGACAATCTCGGTTACGGCGACGTCCAACCGTTCGGTTCGACCGTCCATCGCACGCCGCACCTCAATCGCATGGCCCGCGAGGGTCGCAAGTTCACTCATTTCTGCGTGACCGCCGGCGTTTGCACGCCGTCGCGGGCGAGCCTGATGACCGGATGCTACGCCCAGCGGGTCGGGATGCACGACAATCCGCGCGACGGGCAAGTGCTCCGTCCCGTTTCGCCCTACGGATTGCACCCGGACGAAATCACCATCGCCGAAGTCCTGAAGGCCAACGGCTACGCCACCGGCATGATCGGCAAATGGCATCTCGGCGATCAGCCACCTTTCTTGCCGACACGCCAAGGCTTTGATTCGTTTTTCGGCATCCCGTACTCCGACGACATGACCGCCGAGGTCGGCGTCCGCGTCGGCGGGAAGATCGATGGCGCCGTATGGCCACCGTTGCCTTTGCTGCAAGACGAAACCGTCGTCGAAGCGCCCGCCGATCGCCAGACGTTGACGCAACGTTACACGACAGCGGCGTTGCGGTTCATCGAGCAACACCGCGACCAGCCGTTCTTTCTTTATCTGCCGCATGCGATGCCGGGCAGCACCCGCAAGCCGTTCGCCGGCAAGGCGTTCCGAGGCAAAAGCGCCAACGGTGCCTGGGGTGACAGCGTCGAGGAACTCGATTGGTCCCAGGGCAGGATCCTGGACAAGTTGGTCGAACTGGGCATCGACGATTCGACCCTCGTGATTTGGACGTCCGACAACGGTGCGCCCGGTTCACCCGGTGATGCGACGCGTGGCAGCAACGCCCCACTGCACGGTCGCGGGTACACGACCGCCGAGGGTGCGTTTCGGGTTCCGACTCTCGCCTGGTGGCCGGGAAAAATTCCGGCCGGAACGGTTTGCGACGAACTGGTGACCACGATGGATTTGTTGCCGACGTTGGCACTTCTGGCGGGCGGCGAGCCGCCGAGAGATCGCAATATCGACGGTCACGACATCCGTTCGTTGCTGTGGGGCGAGCCCGGAGCGACGTCGCCTTACGAAGTCTTCTTTTACTACGAACGCGACCAACTTCAGGCCGTGCGTCGCGGCCCCTGGAAGCTTTTTCTGCCGCTGGAATCTTTCACCAGACACCCGCATTTCGAACCGTCGCGGTCCGCATCGCCGATGCTGTTCGACGTGGACAAGGACGTCGGCTCGACCACCAATGTCGCGGCGGAACACCCCGCCGTCGTCGCGGATTTGACTCGCTTGGCCGACCGGGGTCGCGCCGACCTGGGCGACCGCGGTCGTCTGGGAAACGGCGTGCGACCGGCCGCTCGGCATCCCGACCCCACGCCGCGAGTGTTGCCGCCGTGAGGACGGATGGTGGAACCGACGTCCCGTCCGTTTCGGGTAAACTACGAAGCCTTTCCCTCCATCCTTTCCACCAACCCCGGTGCCATCATGCGTTTGGGCGTCTTCGGTCTGCTGATCCTTCAGGCCGTTTCGTTGACCGCGGAGAATGAAAAACCCAACGTCTTGTTCATCATTTCCGATGACCTGAACACGCGAATGGGATGCTACGGCGACCCGCAGGTTCAAACACCGAACATTGACGCGTTGGCGGCCCGCGGTGTTCGTTTCGACGCCGCCTATTGTCAATATCCGCTGTGTGGGCCGAGCCGAAACAGCATGCTGACGGGACTGTATCCGAATCAAACGGGCATCGAAGGCAACGCGGTCGTCTTTCGCCAAACGATCCCCGAACAAATCAGCTTGCCGCAAGCGTTTCGCTTGGAGGGTTACTTCGCCGCGCGGATCGGAAAGCTGTATCACTACCACGTTCCCAGGAGCGTCGGCACCAACGGAAATGATGACCCGGCTTCTTGGGAGATGGAAATCAATCCGGCCGGCTGCGACCGTTTGATCGAGCAACCGGATATTTTCTCGCTTCGCGAAGGTTCCTTCGGCGGAACGCTTTCCTGGTACGCTTCGCCCCGTCCCGACGAACAACACACCGACGGCATGATGGCCGACGACGCGTGCTGGGTTCTGGAACGCTGTGCGAAGCGGAAAGACCGTCCCTTCTTCTTGGCCGTGGGGATGTACCGTCCGCACACACCGTACGTCGCACCGGAGAAGTATTTCCGAGCTTACGACTTGGCAGACATGCCGGTCATTTCACAGGCCGGCATCCGAGACGACCTACAAGACGTTCCACCGGCTTCGCTGCTGAGCCAAAAAAAGGAGCAAGAGCTGCTCAACGATCAGCTTCGTCGCGAATGCTTGCAAGCTTATTACGCAAGCACTTCGTTCATGGACGCTCAAGTCGGCAAAATCTTAGACAAACTGAAAGAACTCGGTTTGGACGAGAACACGATCGTCGTCTTCACCAGTGACCACGGATACCACTTGGGCGAAAAAGGTTTGTGGCAGAAGATGAGTCTGTTCGAGCAGAGCGCCCGTGTGCCGCTGATCATCGCCGCTCCCGGCATGACCCGAGGTGCCGCATCGCCGTCGCCGGCCGGCTTGATCGATCTGTACCCGACGTTGACAGAACTTTGTGACGTCAAGACGCCGTCGGAGATCACCGGACAGTCCCTGGTCCCCATGTTGAAAGATCCCGAGACGCCCGGACGCGGCTGGACGCTTACCCAGGTCCGACGCGGCCGCGGCGAGGGAACCTACCAGGGATACAGCCTGCGAACGCCCCGGTACCGGTACACCGAATGGGCCGGAGGCGATCAAGGGACCGAGTTGTACGATCACCAAAACGATCCGCTGGAAAAAACGAATCTTAGCGGCGACGCCCGGCACGCCGACGCCGAAACCGAGCTAGCCGCGATGCTCGGCCGAGCCGTCGCGGTGGCCTCACCCGACGGCGAATCGCCCAAGATCATGCACCCGCAATACTTGCCGATTCTCGTGGAACCTTAGCAACACGCGATCAATAAGTGTCAGATTAACTGTAGCGGAGGTCGCCAGACTTCCGACTCCGAAAGACTGGATCGGAATTCTGGCGAATCCCGTCGCGTCAGCTACTATCCAACTCGACTCTCTGAGTCGAGAACGAACGTCGCTGCCAAGAGACGACGATCAAGAGCCTTCTCGGCACGATGCCGGCTTGTCCGCGGTCAATGTTTCGTGGACCAGCACCCACAAGTAACAGCACGCGTGCACGGCGAGCAGTGTGACGAACACGAGATCCCCCCCGGCCACAAGTCCCATTGCTCCCAAGCCGATCAGCATGCCCGAGATCATCGGATGCGGAACCACCCCGTAAGGAAACGACGTGACGATTTCGGGCGGATCGAATCCGAG
>CAYVRC010000035.1:32475-41044 GCA_964453205.1 uncultured Pirellulaceae bacterium
GCGACGCCACCCCAAGCGATGCGCGGCCGAAGCGGCCAAACCGAACCCGATCACGACGACCACCGACGACCACATCGCCAACGTCATCGGTTCCTCCCACGCCCGCATCGCGTAAAGCCCGAACAACTGAGTCATCGCGAGCGTTTTGAAGAAAACGGCATCTCGCACGAACGAACCGAACGCGACGCCGCGACGTTGGCGGAGCGTGGCGACGTACATCAAGTAATGCACGAAACTGGTCGAGAAAAGGAACCAACGGTAGTCGCTCATCGCCGCGGCAAACGCTCCCGCCACAGCGACAAACGCCACATTAGTCCACCCGATGTGTCGCTGGACACATTCGTAGAACTTCGTCGATAGCAATACCCATTGGGCCTTGAAGCGACCGACCGCCTGACGGGGCGCGATCGTTTGCAAGAACAAATCACGAGCCTTGATGTCATAAGCGGTCGTCCATTTTGCTAGCAGGCGTCCCATCCATGGCAAGGCCCGCGGATAAGCGACGAAGTGCAACTTCAAGTTGACCCGCGGTTCGACGTTTGCCGCCGGCGTCTCGCGTGTGATGTAATGCAGTTCGCGGTTGAAATCGAAAGCGACCGCGTCACCCGTCTGTAATTGATAGCTCTCGGGATGATCATAAGCCGGTCCGACCATCGGAAAGTGAGTCGTCACACTGGCGTTGGGACTGGCCGCGACCATGCAGCGATACAGCCTAGCCCCCGGAAACACGGAAAACGGACCGTCCACGTGAGAAATGTAAAAGACGGTGTCCGACGTGTTCGGCTTCGGCGGACCGGTGACGTACAACTCGTTCATTCCGTGGACCGCGGCGACCTCGTATCCCGATCCGTGATGTCGCCGGATCCGACGCATCAAGTCCGGTTGCTCGCTGAGAAGATCAAACGCGGTTCGCCGATCGCCGCTCAAATCGGCCGGCCAGTAATGAACACTTTCGGTCGGGTCGGGATGACGATCTTTTGCCCACCGCCCGATGAGCGTGAGGGCTTCGGTCGTCGCGTCTTGCGGCAACTTCATGAAATGAATGGCGCGTCGCTGAACCAGCAATCTCAGCGGCGATGTGTTCCGGCGTAGACAGGCCAACACCACCAACGGTATTTGATAAAGCAAATGCGAGGCAAAACTTTTCCAACCATGGCCGTGGCGGACGTAACTGCTCTGGTAGGTCGCTTCGCCGGTCAACACGTGAGCCAAATCCTGACCAAGATATCCGGCCACGAACAAGGCAACACCGATCCACGGCGCCACACCGCCGGTCAAGGCGATCAGGGCCGTCGTCAACACGATCACCGCGGTCGGCGCGAAAACGACGACGGGAACCAGCCACCAGATGATCAACAGGTAAACCAGTGGCACGATCCCAAACCACGGCGACCAAGCGACCAGTAATATTTGCAACCCCGTCAAGGCGACGGGCGTCGTCACCGCGTGCAACGCATTGTTCAAAGGGTTGCGGTGAAATCGCAAGAAATCTGACGCCAATTGTCGCCAATGTTCCCGGGCGTTCGCCCGGCTGACTCGCGTCCACCAAGACGAAACCACCGCCGACGCGACCGCGGAAGACTCAGCCTGCCGCCCGATCAAGGTGTTCATTTGCGTCCCACGAAAACGTAGTACGGAGCTTTCAACAGCGGCAGGTAGGGAACCTTCCCGCGATGCTGTTCCAAGTGCAGCGGGTGCAGACGTCGGCGAAGCATGGCCAAGTGATCGCCACTGAGAAAAACATTGTCCATCGCAAACCAGTGTTGCCAGAACAAGCGGGTCATCCACCGGTGCCGAACCTCCGGTGAATCAATATGTTTCCTAGAAATAAAGAAATCTGTCACGCCCAGGACGCCGCCGGGACGAAGCATGTTGACGGCGTTCTCGATCGCTGCAAACCAGTCCGGGATCATCGTCAACGAATAAGAGAAGGTCACAACATCGACCGTTTCGGGCGACAGCCGGAATGCCGTCGCATCGGCCAAATGCGTCGTGACTCGGGGACCCCGCACGCTTCGGCTCCGTTCGTCGGCGACCGCCAGCAGGGACGGCGAAAGGTCGACCAGCTGAATCCGCGACAGGCCGCGGACACGGTCGCCGGCGAATTCAACGTTTTGACCCGTTCCGCAGCCCAAGTCGACCCACACACCGCCCTGCGGAAAATCGATCTTCTGGATCAGTCGTTCACGGCCGTGCAGCATGCGACGACGAAACGAATCGTAGTCGCCCGCTTGCCGAGCGTAGAAACTCTCCAAGCGATCTTGGTGGGTTTTCCCTCGAGTCCGGTGGAACAGCAGTTGTCGCAGGACTCGCAAATCGCTGTGCCAACGGGGATCGCTGTGGACTCGGGGATCGCTGTGGACTCGGGTCATGCGGCCAAGCCTTTCAAATCGGCGACGTAAAAACTGCCGTAGGTGTTGACGCGATCGTCCCGGTGCAGTGCCTGCGCCAACTCGCTCTGATACTTCAACAGTTCACCTAACCGCACCGTCGATCCGTCGACCTGAACCGACAACGGATCGACAAAATCGACTTCCAGGGCCGCGCTACGCCACAGGATCCGCGTGTCGGTCGCGGCGCGATCGATGATCGCTTGCCATTCGCCGGCCAGCTTGTCGGGGTGTCGGTCGTACAGCCAATCCATGTGGTCGAGCAGCACGAACCGAGAAATCGGCGTGCGGTGCGTCCGCAAGAAGGATTCCACCGTCGCGGTGTGCACCAAAATCCGATCGGCCAAACCGTTTTTCAAGCGATCAAAGTTCGACCCACGCAAGTATTCCGGGCAGCAAGCCGGCGTGTACTGACCGGTCAGATACACCCGCCAAAAATAGTTGTGTCGCAGAGGCGTCTGTTGAAAGACGTGCGAGATCCGATCTTGGATGAACTTGGCCAATCCGCCGGGATACCCTCGATCGATCTGGTTTCGCTGACTGCGTGGCACGCCCAACATGGCCATCGTCGTGTCGCGACGCAGCATCCAACGCAGCGGGCGCGTCCAAAGCAGCTGATCCACTTGATGCCGCGAATAAATTTCACGTTGCCGATCGATGCTGTCGGCCTCCAGCAGTTCATCCACCGCGGCTCGCAAATCCGCGCGCCGATCCAGGTAGCCGTTGATGAACCACGCGAACAAACCCGACGTGCCGCGAAAATAAAAGCTTCGCCGTCGGTGCGTTCCGTCGAAAAAGTTGATCCGGTTGTCCCAGACTTGCCGGGCGGAATCACTCAGTTCCCGCCGCACCACGTCCCGGTAAATCGACGGCCAATTCTGGTGGCGTCCCACGCCGAACAAGCGAAAAAAATCCTCAAATTCCAGCGACTTGATCCCGGCGATCTTCAACTCCAAAAGAGCGTTCTGCAGCGGATTGACGTCGATCGCATGGACTTCGGCCGGGTTTTCCAAAGCATAGTCCAGTGCGTTGCAGCCGGCCGACGTGATCAAGGCGACGCGATCACGATCGGTCAACGCCAACGCCTGCCGATCGATCTGCGGGTCTTCCCAGCAAGTGTTGTAAACCAAATTCTGTCGGTGTACCGCACTGAAACAATGATGAGCGATCCGTTGAAATGCCATGGTCGGCTGGGATTCCTGTTGGAGAGAGTTTTCATCGATTAGCCGGCGATCTGTTTCGCCACCTGAACGTTGTTGATTGCCGCCGGCCGATCGAAAGACCGCTTCGGCTCGGCCATGTCGGACGGAAACCGCTTGGCGACGTCTCCCTCCTCGCGACGTCGAGAGTGCGTTTCCAACACCAGCGTCTTCGACGCCGAATACGTCGATTCCAGGCGGATGGTGCCGTCGTGGTGCTCGACCAGACCGGTGCAGTTTTCAACCCAATCGCCCGTGTTGCAGTACAGCAACCCGCCGCGATGAATGATGTCCGGCGTGTGAATGTGCCCGCAGATCACGCCTTCGCATTGCCGGCGATGAGCGTGTTGCATGATCGTCGCTTCGAATTTGCTGATGAAACGGACACCGCGTTTGACACGATCCTTGATCACCGCGCACGCCCCGTAGGGATTCGCGTCGTGTCGCCCCAGGTGTCGATTCCAGAGCCTGTTCAGGCTGAGAATCGCGTCGTAGATTCCGGCCGTCGCCTTGGAGATCCACTGAGCCTGCGTTTCGAACCAGTCGAAAAGGTCGCCGTGCGTGACCAGGAACCGCCATCCGCCTCGCGTTTCGAAGACGAATTCGTCGGCGATCTTGATCTGGGAGAAGACTTGCGGGACGAGCCGCAGGAAACTGGCGTTGCGCAAAAACGAATCGTGATTGCCGGGGACGTAGAAGATCTCCGTTCCGCCACGAATCAGACCCTCCAAGTGCGCCACGATCTCATCGCATTCGGCCGACCAATGCCAGCCCCGATTGCATTTCCAAGCGTCGATGAAATCGCCCACCAAATACACTTGCTGGGGTCGGTAAGATTGCAGAAACGACAGACAGGTTTTCGCCTGAGAGTGTTTGCATCCCAGGTGAACGTCGCTGATCAAGAGTGTCCGGACCGAGGTGGCGACTGGTCGACCCATTCGAGAGTTCCGTCGTTTCGGGGGGATGGCTTCGCCTCCACGCGAAGATGCGATGATGCGATGACTCTAGCAACGGGGTGTTCAGATTCGATGACGCTGGGACATGGGTTGTGCAAAGTTTGTCAGCGTTTTGTGAGAAGGACGCTTTGCGGGAAGACATCGGTCATGCCCGACAGGCTCCCCGTCCGCGTCCGGTTGACGGGGCGGTAAAATATCGGTCAAGAGAAAATGATGAAAAAACACCCGATCCGAAACGGTTTTGGTCACGTGCCGGGGCACGCCGAACGGACGATCCGCGGCTTGCTGATTTGGGTTGCGATGGTCGCGATGCCGTCGACCGGATCGGCCGTTCAGCCGGCAAGGCAATCCGCGGACGCCGAAGCGAACGAAGCGGCCGAGCGGGGCTACCGTCTGTTGATCGAGACGCCGCTTTTGCCCAGCGATTTTTCGCAGTCCGTGTTCGACGAGATCTGGCAAAGCTGGCCCGACGATCTGCGTGAAAAAGCGGCCGATGCGACGACCCGGCAGCGAAGCCGAATGGCCTTTGAGCGATACGGGCTGACGACACGTCCCGGTGACGATTCGGGGCGACCGTTACAGTATGTCGTCGGCGAAGATGGCGGTTGGACGATGAATTGCTTTTCTTGTCACGGAGGCAGCGTGTACGGCGAACCGACGCCGGGTGCCCCGAACAATCGTTTCGCCCTGCAAACTTTGACCGAAGAAATCCGCAGCACGAAGTGGCGACTGGGTGTCCCCCTGGGCAGGATGGATGTCGGTTCGATGATCGTTCCGCTGGGCACCACCAACGGGACGACCAACGCCGTCGTCTTCGGCATGGGCTTGATGCACTACCGCGACAAGGATCTGAAAGTGTTGAGCAAATTGCCGGCGCAATTGACTCATCACGACATGGACGCGCCCGCTTGGTGGCACTTTTCCAAGCGACCGTTCCTTTACATCGACGGGTTCGCCCGGAAAGGTCATCGAGGGTTGATGCAGTTCGCCTTGGTCCCGGAAAACGGGCCCGAGTTTTTTCACGGTCACGAAGACGATTTTCGCGACGTGTTCGCTTACCTGTCCTCCTTGACGCCGCCGCGGTACGACGGACCGGTGGACCAAACGTTGGCCGCGCGGGGACGGCACCTGTTCGAACAGACTTGTGCCGAATGTCACGGAACTTATGGTGTCGGGGAAACCTATCCGAACCGGCGGGTGCCGATCGATGAACTCGGGACCGATCCGGTACGGTTGAGGGCGTTGTCGGTCGAAGGACGAGAAAAATACGCCGACAGTTGGTTCGCCCACGCCGGTGAAGCTGACGCCCGATCTACCGTCGTGGACCCCGACGGCTACGTCGCGCCACCCTTGGACGGTGTCTGGGCCAGCCCGCCGTATTTTCACAACGGCAGCGTCCCCACGTTGTGGGGCGTGCTGAATCCGTCGCATCGCCCCGCCGTCTGGCGGCGCAGCTCCCAAGACTTCAACGCCCGAGAAATCGGCTTCCGGTACGAAGTCGTCGATAGAGTGCCGCTGGACACGACCGATCCCGTGATCCGCCGAAGCTATTTTGACACCGGAAAATTCGGCAAAAGCAACGCGGGACATGACTATCCCGATGAACTGACGATCGATGAAAAACTTGCGGTGTTGGAATACCTCAAAACACTGTGACGCCGGATGCGAACGGACCGACTCGGCTTACCTCACCATTTCAGTACACTCGGTTCACTGACGAACCGCAACGCCGTTTCGCGATCGATTTCGTGTTCTTGGTAAAGCCTTCGAATCGATTCGTCCAGCGGAATCATGCCTTGGTCGCGCCCGGTCAGAATCCCGGTGTCCAGCGATTGCAGTTTGCCGATCCGAATTCCACTGGCGATCGGCTGGTTGTTGAACATGACTTCGACGGCCAGTTTTCGTTTGTCGTGTTCGTCCACACCGGGCAGTAGATGCTGACACACGACCGCGCGAAGCGATCCGGCCAGCATCGAGCGGACTTCGTTTTGGGAATCCAGGGGATAAAGGTCCGTCAGACGCGAGATCACTCCCTTGGCGTCCCGGGCGTGAAGCGTGCTGAGCACCAGCAGCCCCGTCTCCGCCGCAGTAATCGCCATTTGGGCGGTCTGCAAATCGCGAATTTCGCCGACCAAAATCACGTCGGGGTCTTGCCGCAGGCTCGAACGCATGCCTTCGGCAAAGGAGCGGACGTCCAGACCGACTTCGCGCTGCGTGACGAGCGAATCGGGCATGCCGGGGAACACGTACTCGACCGGTTCTTCGATCGTGATGATGCGATGATTACCGGCCGCGTTCATGCGGTTCAAGATCATCGCCAAGGTGGTCGACTTGCCGCTGCCGACGACGCCCGAAACGATGACCAGTCCGTTGCGAAACGAAGCGATCCGATCAGCGACGGCCTCGGGAAAGCCCGCCCACTGCAACGTCGGAATCGCATCGGGAATCAGACGAAAACACGCGCCCAGTTGCTGATGGGTGACAAAGTAGTTGACGCGAAAGCGTTGCCGGCGGCGGGCCAGTTCGATATCGAGCGAAAAGTCCAAGTCCAGTTCGTCGGCAAGGCGAGACCGTAAAACGGCCGGACACAGCGGCATCAGACGTGCACGGAGCGTCACGTCATCGATCGCAGGTTCGTCCAACGAACACAGCCTTCCATGAACACGCATCACCGGCGGCGAACCGGGCACGAGATGCAAATCCGAGGCGTCGCAGTCGGCCGCCGTCTGAAACCAACGCAGCACCGCGGCATCAACGGGAAGGGTGACGTCGGAACCGTCGATGTCGGCGAGGGGCATGATTCGGCTTGGTTTGGAGGCGAAAGCGGACACGTCGTCTCGTCCATCAAACCACACAAACCGGCCGAAGTGTCGGCTCAAACGCCTACTCGATCGGACGAACCGGGCGTATAACGGCAAGAGAAATCAGTCGCACCGGAAACGGCCGCCCCCGTCCGCTCCAAACGGTTCGCTTGCGGTGGCCTGAATTTCCGTGATTCCAATCGATCCCGTCCAACGGAGTTAAATAAATGTCAAAGACTCAACTGCAGTCCGCCCGCGCCGGCGAGATCACCCCCGAGATGGACTTCGTCGCCAAACGCGAGGATCTGACCCCGGAACTGATCCGTGACGAAGTCGCGGCCGGCCGGATGGTCATCCCGGCCAACGTCGTCCATGCCGCCGGCGCGCTCGAACCGATGTGCATCGGCATCGCGGCGAAGTGCAAAATCAATGCGAACATCGGCAACAGTGCCGTGACCAGCAACGCGGGCGAAGAATTGGAAAAACTCCACACGGCCGTCCACTTCGGTGCCGACACCGTGATGGACTTGTCCACGGGCAAAGACATCGACAACATCCGCAGAGCGATCATCGGGAAAAGCCCGGTCCCGATCGGCACCGTGCCGATTTATCAAATGCTGGAAGAACTGGGCGGCAATATCGAAGACATGACCGCCCAGCATTTCTTGGACATGGTAGAACACCAAGCCAAGCAGGGCGTCGACTACATGACCGTCCACTGTGGCGTCAAACTGGAACACTTGCACCTGAGCATCCACCGCGTTACGGGCATCGTCAGTCGTGGCGGTTCGTTGATCGCCAAATGGATGATGGCGCACAACAAACAGAATCCGCTTTACGAAGCTTTCGACGACCTGTGCGACATCATGCGTCAATACGACGTCACGTGGTCGCTGGGTGACGGCATGCGACCGGGCAGCATCGCCGACGCCTCCGATGCCGCCCAATTCGCCGAACTGGACGTGCTGGGTGAGTTGACCAAACGAGGCCAGGAAAACGGCACGCAGGTCATGGTCGAAGGCCCCGGTCACATCCCGATGCACCAGATCCAAATGAACATCGAAAAGCAGATCGAAATCTGCAACGGCGCTCCGTTCTACGTGCTCGGCCCGCTGGTGACCGACATCGCACCGGGTTACGACCACATCACCAGCGGCATCGGCGCGGCGATGGCCGGTTGGCACGGCGCGGCGATGCTGTGCTACGTCACGCCCAAGGAACAC
>CAYVRC010000036.1:0-40290 GCA_964453205.1 uncultured Pirellulaceae bacterium
AGATCGAGTAAAATCTTCCGCTTCCCGAAATCGCTCCCGCCCCGAACTCGATTCGCAAGACCGAGCCATGCCGAAACCTTCCGCCCTCCTGATTTCCCCTGTCGCCATTTGTCTGTGGGTGGCGGCCGGATTCACGGTTCTGTTTCCGTCCGCCGGTTCGGCCGATCCGCCGAACTTCATCGTGTTCATCGCCGATGATGCCGCGTGGGATGACTTCGGCGCCTACGGCAACGACACGATTCGCACGCCCCATATCGATGCCTTGGCGGCCGGCGGTTTGCGTTTCGATCGCGCTTATCTGACTTGTTCGTCGTGCAGCCCCAGTCGATGCTCGATCTTGACCAGTCGTTATCCGCACGCCACCGGTGCCGGTGAACTACACATGCCGCTGCCGGAGGATCAGGTGTTGGTCTCGACGCCGCTGCGGGCGGCCGGTTACCACACCGTCGCGGCGGGCAAGTGGCATTTGGGCGGAACCGCGAAGGAACAATTCGACGTCGTCCTGGATCGTGACGGCGGGCCCGGCAACAACGGGCGTTGGGTCGAAGCGATCACCGAACGACCGATGGATCAACCGTTCTTTGCTTGGCTGGCGTCGTCGGACCCGCATCGCGACTACCAAGTCGGCGCGATCGATCCGCCACACGATCCCGACAGCGTCCGCGTCCCGGAGATCTTTCCCGACACGCCGGAGGTTCGTCGTGACATCGCCTTGTACTACGACGAGATCGGTCGTTTCGATTTGTACGTCGGCAAGGTCGTCGAAACGCTGCGCCGACAAGGCCAACTCGACAGCACGGTGATTTTTGTGATCACCGACAACGGCCGGCCGTTTCCGCACTGCAAGACCCGCGTCAACGTCGACGGCGTGAAGACACCGCTGGTGGTGCATTGGCCGGCCGGTTTGAAAGCCACCGGCAAGACCGACGCGCTGGTCAGCAGCATCGACATCACGGCAACGATGTTGGATTTGGCCGGTCTGACGGCGGGGCCGACGATCCAAGGAATGTCGTTCGCGGCGGTTCTGAAAGACGCCCGAACACAAATTCGCAACTTCGCGTTCGCCGAACACAATTGGCACGACTACCGCGCCCGCGAGCGAGCCGTTTACAGCCGCGATCACGTGCTGATCCGAAACGACTTGCCGGAATTGCCCGCCACGCCGCCGGCCGATGGCGTTCGCAGCCCGACGTATGGCGAGATGATTCGATTGCACGAAGCCGGCGAGCTGAGCGGGCCTCCGGCCGACGTGTTCGTGATCCCGCGCCCCGAAATCAGCTTGCACGACGTTGCGGCCGATCCGCACTGTTTGCGAAACTTGGCCGGACAGAGCGAACATCAAACCGTGCAGGCCGAGTTGATCGCGGCACTCGATGCGTTCGCCGATTTGACCGGCGACCGTTATGACGGCGACGCCGAATCGCTGACGCCCGACGGATTCGACCGTCTGACCGGCCAACGACTTCCCAAGCAAGCCGCGGCCCGCTGAATCCGTCCGGCCTTGACCCGTTTAGCGGAGGAACCCGCCCCGGCTGGACTTGATCGAAGAAGTCCTGATCGGACTCCGTTTCGCCGGCGGTGCCGCGTCGGGCTTCACCGACGATCGGCGTGGCGAATGAGTGTGCGTGTGCGGCGGTGATGCGGCGGGGCGCTGGAACTGAACCGGATGCAAGCCGCTACCCAGCGGAGCCTCGTAGCCGAGCGGATCGTCGGCAAACGGATTGTCCAGTGGCGTCGGCATCGGTTGGGGCGTCGGCATCGGTTGGGGTCGCGCCGCCGGTTGGGTTTCCCCGGGCGGTGTTTCGATGCGACGCAGTTCGTTGGGAACCGGGGCGACCTGACGGGGTGCCATCGGCACCGGGGTGTTTCCGCCGGACCGTGGTGGAGCCTGCAGAACCTGTGCCGGCGGTGGTGCAAGCGGCTTCATCGGCATCGGCCGAGGGACCGACGGGATCGGCATGGGAAGCGGTCCGATCAGCTCGTGATACATCGCGGCGTCGCAAGCATCATCGCATCCGACTTCGACAAACGACGCTTGGTCGCACGCGGTGTCATCGTCCAGTCGGAGGACCTTTTCGATACCGCCGGCCAAGGTATCCAGCACTTTGTAGACGGGGGTCTTGGTCATGTCGAAGCGACGCGGCTTGTGGGCACGGCAACCACCGATACCGCCGGCCGAATCGCAGCCACAGGAGGCTTCGACCCCGCAAACGGGTTCTTCGACCCCGCAGGAAACCTCGCAGCCACAGACCGGATCGGCACAACCGCAGTCCCCGGCCGTCGCGGATGCGAGCGTGGCCACCGTGATCAGCGTTGCCACGGAAAAACGAAGAACACGCAAGGGTGACAAAGTTTTCGTAACGAGTCGGATCATTAGATTCCTCAGGGTCTGGCTGGTCAGTTTGACTTATCGACGCCCTGGGACCGCTGTGAGCAAGAGAATCCGCAGAAGCCGAATTCGTGACGCATTTTGCCTGTTTTGACAGGCAGGCCGATCGGTTAAGCGGTCGACAATGCCCCTGACTTTGGTCGTCAATGTCGCCCCTCGGGCCGGTTTTCGTTGTCGCAGGGTCTGTCCCGCCGTCACGTCAAGACAGAACGGCGGCCCGGAGTTAAACTGCGGTTCACACCGACCGATCCACCCACCGCATGACTGAGATTCCGAACCGTGACCTTCGACCCTTTCGGCGCACGCGACACGTTTGACACCGGCAATGGCACCGCGACGATTTTCCGGCTCAGCCGATTGGAAGACGCCGGACTCGGCCGAGTCAGCCGTTTGCCGTTTTCGATCCGCGTCCTGTTGGAAGCCGTTTTGCGGAACTGCGACGGATTCCAAGTCACCGAGCAAGACGTCAAGAACTTGGCCGCTTGGAACGCCGCGGCCCCGGCTAAGGAAGAAGTCCCGTTCAAGCCCTACCGCGTCGTCTTGCAAGATTTTACCGGCGTCCCGGCGGTCGTCGATTTGGCGGCGATGCGTTCGGCGATGCAGCGGATCGGCGGCAATCCGGAAAAAATCAACCCGCTGATCCCCGTCGATCTGGTCATCGACCATAGCGTCCAAGTCGATTTTTTCGGCAGCGAAGCGGCGCTCCACAACAACGTCGAAATCGAATTCAAGCGGAACCGCGAACGATACGAGTTCTTGAAATGGGGCCAGCAGGCGTTCGACAATTTCAGCGTCGTGCCGCCCAACGTCGGCATCGTTCACCAAGTCAACTTGGAATACTTGGCCCGCGTCGTCGCGCTCCAAGACACCGACCAGGGGCCCGTCGCGGTTCCCGACACCTTGGTCGGCACCGATAGTCACACGACGATGATCAACGGTCTGGGCGTGTTGGGTTGGGGCGTCGGCGGCATCGAAGCCGAAGCGAACATGCTGGGCCAACCGCTGTACATGTTGATGCCCGAAGTCGTCGGATTCGAGCTGACCGGGGCTTTGCCTCCCGGTGCGACGGCCACGGACATGGTCCTGCGTGTCGTCGAAATCTTGCGTGAAGCAGGAGTCGTCGGCAAATTCGTCGAGTTCTTCGGGACCGGCATGAACAAGATGAGCGTGGCCGACCGCGCGACCATCGCCAACATGGCCCCCGAGTACGGCGCGACGATGGGGTTCTTTCCCGTCGACGACGTGACGCTGGACTACCTGCGTCAGACCGGTCGGGACGAAGCCGGCGTGCAACTGGTCGAGCGTTACTGCAAAGAACAAGGTCTGTTCCGCACCGACGACGGCCCGGAGCTGAATTACACCGACAGACTTTCTTTGGACTTGTCGACCGTCGTGCCCAGCTTGGCCGGCCCGAAACGCCCGCAGGATCGTGTGGCGCTGAGCGGGATGAAGCAAGCCTTTGAGACCTCCTTGACCGCGCCGGTCGGCAAGAGCGGATTCGGTTTGGGGCCCGACGAGACGTCTCGCGTGGCGACGGTTTCCGCGAACGGCCACAGCAGCGAAATCACGCACGGCAGCGTCGTCATCGCCGCGATCACGTCGTGTACCAACACCAGCAATCCCTCGGTGATGGTCGGCGCCGGATTGCTTGCCAAAAAAGCGGTCGAGCGTGGCTTGAAGGTGCCGCATCACGTCAAAACCAGCTTGGCGCCCGGATCACGAGTCGTCACCAAGTACTTGGACAAAGCCGGACTGACGGACAGCTTGAACCGACTGGGCTTCAACACGGTCGGCTACGGTTGCACGACCTGCATCGGCAACAGCGGTCCGTTGCCCGATCCCGTCGCCGCCGCGATCACCAGCGGTGACTTGATCGCCTCGGCCGTGCTCAGCGGCAATCGTAATTTCGAAGGACGCGTCAATCCGCTGACCAAGGCCAACTACTTGGCCAGCCCGCCCTTGGTGGTCGCGTACGCTCTGGCCGGCACGGTCGACGTCGATTTGGTGACCGAGCCGATCGGCCAGGATTCCGAGGGCAAGGACGTCATGCTGAGCGAACTATGGCCGACGACCGAAGAGATCATCGAGACGATCAAGAATTCGATCGAACCGAGCATGTTCACCGAGCAGTACGAAGCGGCGGTCAAAGGCAACGAACTTTGGAACGCCATCGATGCCGCCGGCGGTGCGATTTATCCCTGGGATGATTCCAGCACGTACATCCAACACCCGCCTTTCCTGGATGCGGTCAAAGACGTCAGTGTCCCCGACGTCCAGCCGATCAAGGGCGCACGCGTCCTGGCCTTGTTGGCCGATTCGGTGACCACCGATCACATCAGCCCCGCCGGCGCGATCGCCAGCGACGGGCCGGCCGGCGCGTACCTGCAGAACCAGGGCGTCGAGATCCGTGATTTCAACAGCTTCGGTTCACGCCGCGGGAATGATCGTGTGATGGTCCGCGGCACGTTCGCCAACATCCGCATTCGCAACCAGTTGGCACCGGGAACCGAGGGCGGTGTGACGCGTTACCTGCCGACCGGCGAAACCTTGAGCATCTACGACGCCTCGATGAAGTATCAAGCCGACGGCACGCCGCTGGTCGTGCTGGCGGGCGCCGAATACGGCACCGGCAGCAGTCGCGACTGGGCCGCCAAAGGCACCTTGCTGTTGGGCGTCAAGGCCGTCATCGCAGCCAGTTACGAACGGATTCACCGGAGCAACTTGGTCGGCATGGGCGTCTTGCCGCTGGAGTTCGCCGACGGGGCGACCTGGCAATCGCTCGGGCTGACCGGTGAAGAAACGATCGACATTCCCGACCTTTCGAACGACTCGGAACCCCGCAGCACGATCATCGTGACCGCGACCGACGCCAACGGAAACGCGAAGTCGTTCCCGTGTGTCGTCCGCATCGATACTCCGGTGGAGCTGTCGTACTACCGAAACGGCGGGATCCTGCCTACCGTGCTGCGTAACCTGTCGAAGGCGTGATCACTCGTATTCCCACTTCATGATCCACGGATCTTCGTATTCCCGTTGTAGTTCCTTTAGCTTCGCCTGATAGGTCGTCAGGACGTCGGCGTGGCCGGGGCTGTCGGCCAGGTTGTGGGCTTCATCGGGATCGCTCTGGATGTCGAACAGTTCGAATTCGGGTCGCTGGACATATCGGCCGACGGTTTTCGTCCCGTACGGTGCGTCATCCCCCTTGGCCAATTGGGCCTGCCAACTGCTGGCCGCCCACAAGTCCGACGCAAAGGGATACGGCAGCGGATGGGCGATGTTCCAGATCAACTTGTACTGGGAATCTCTGACGACTCGCATCGGGTAATACATCTGAATCTCGTGGAACGTGTGCGAGGCAAAGATTTGGTCGTGGTGCGTCGCGTCCGGGTCGGCCAAGCAGTGCATCCACGATTTGCCGTGATAAGTCTTGAACGCTTTTCCGCCGTCACGATTTTCCGCGATCGCTTCATCGCGTTGTTTCCAGAAGGCGTCGACGTCCAGCAAGTCTTTGGGGCCGCCCGTCTTGTGATCCAAGCCGCCGGCAAAGTCCAACAGACTCGGCGTGATGTCGATGTGGCTGACCAGAGCTTGGGATTCGAAGCCGCGGTCGTCTTGATAGGGATCGCGAACGACCATCGGGACTCGCAATCCGCCTTCGTAGACGGTCGTTTTTCCGCCGGCAAAGGCCATGCCGTGATCGCTGGTAAAGACGATCAGTGTTTTGTCATACAAGTCGGCCTCTTTCAAGATTTCGACCAGTCTCGCGACGCCTTGATCGATTCGAGCACAAGATTGGTAATACTGTGCCAATTCGCTGCGCGTCTCCGGTGTATCGGGTAAGAACGCAGGGACGACGACATCATCAGGGTCGAAAAAGACTTCGTCGACGCCTTCGTGGGATCCCCGATTCGGCTTGTTGCCGAAAAGGTCGGGTTTTAATTCCAAGGGGGATGTTCGGTCCGTGCCGCCACCACGGTGCGGGTCGGCGGTGGCAAAGTACAGAAAGAAAGGCCGCTCGTCCGTCGTGTCGGTCAAAAACTCACGGCTGGCCTCTGCCATCGAAACCGCGTTGCGTCCGTTGCCTTTGAGTCTGGTTTCGAAGTGATAGACCGTCTCGGGCGCGACGTGGTACTTGCCGATCTGGCCGGTGCGGTAACCGGCCCGCTGCATCACACGCGGCAGCGCCAACGCGGCGACGTTGTGAAACGAAGCGAATTTGTGGTAATGATGTTGGTGACCGAATTGACCGTTGCGATGGTTGTGCAATCCGCTCATCACGACGCTGCGACTGGCGCTACACGACGCGGTGGTGGCGAATGCGTTTCGGAAAAACAGCCCGTCGGCCGCGACCGCATCGATCGCCGGGGTTTTCGCCGCCCGGTCGCCGTAACATCCCAGCGTCGGACTCTCGTCGTCGGTGATGATGAACAAGACGTTTCGTTCGGCCCCACGAACGTGGGCCGAAGACAAGAACAAGTTTGCCGACCAAACACCGCAGATGATGGCGGCCGACAAGACTAAGCTGGGGACAAAGCGTGTGTTCACGGGAAATGTTTTTCGGTGGTTTCGGGTGGGGAAATGATGAATTCCGACAGGGCTTCTCAGTTTAGCTCAGCGACGTGGAGGCTGCTGATCGCTGGGGTCCTCGCCGCGTTCGGCGTGTTCGACGGACCACTGGACGCCGGGGAGGCGAACCCACCGGACCGCGTGACATGTTTTTACCCGCTTTCTCCCGGTCAAGATTCTGTCGACGGGGCACCGGTTATTCGGCGACCCGATGACTTCGCATCCCTGCGATCAGGTTTCGATCCGCAAGTCATGGCGGCTTGGTCGTCCTACCTGAAGGTCTGGCAGGCTCATCACGACGATCCGTCGGACGCCGCGATCCGCCGATTCCTGGGTTTGGCCGGCGACGAACCTTTTGCGATGCGTGAATCGGCCGGACGCGCCGCACCGAGTTGGCTGCGTTGGCGACGCGGGTCGTATCGTCTGGTCGAATCGCCGCATTTTCAGGTTTTCACCAAAGCGGATGTCTCCGCGACCCGAGACATCGTTACCGATCTGGAACGCACGCATTGGGTTTGGACGCAGTTGTTCTTTCCCCTCTGGGAAAGTCGTGATCAGGTCGCCGCCGCATTGTCGGGCATGGCGGCGGACGAGAACGCCGGTGCGTTCGTCGCCGCGAATCGTGCCCGCCTGATTCCGCGGGGTCGCATGCGAGTCGTCGTGTTCTCCGACAAAAACCAGTACCAAGCGGCGCTCGCCGATTCCGTGCCCGGCATCGAACAGTCCACCGGGTTCTACGGCGACCGGAAGCGAACGATCTTTCTGTACGCCACCGACGACGATTCGGCCGAAGACGTCGCGACGCGGCGACACGAGTTGACGCACCAACTGTTCCGCGAAGCGACGGCGTCCGGTTTGCGTCAGACGATGCCGGGGAGCCGCGATCAATTCTGGTTGGTCGAAGGCATCGCGGGTTACTCGGAATCGCTTCGTTTTCATGGCGGCGTGGCCACGATCGGCGGGTGGGATTCGCCGCGGCTTCAGTACGCGAGGTTTCGGGTGTTCACGACGGCGGATTTTCTCCCCCCTCGGGAGCTTCACGGCGAAGGAATCGCTCAGGTGCAACGCCGCGCGGATCTTGCCCGATGGTACGCCCACGCGATCATGCAAACGCACTGGTTGATGGATCAATCGGGAATCGTGGATCATCGCCTGTGGGTCCTGACAAAGCTGGCCGAGCTTTATCGGATCGAATTGGAACTTCGCGATTCGGCCGCGCCGCCGGAACTGACCCTCGGCGACATGCAGCAGTTCTTGTCGGTCAGCGACAGTGACTTGATCGCCAACCCCGTGTCAGGCGATCTTCACGAACTTTGTCTGGCCGGTTGCACGGTGTCGCCGGAAGGTTTGGCGACCGTCCCGCCGCAGGATCGTCTGCGCTGGTTGGATTTGTCGGGACTGAAGATCGGCAACGATGACGTGCGTCGGCTGATCCCGGATCCGAGCTCGTTGCGGCAGGTCAGCTTGGAAGCCACCGACGTCGACGCCGGAATCAGTCGTTGGTTGGCACGGGCAAGACACGTCCAGGAACTGGATCTCAGTTGGACCGGCGTGGGCGATGAATTGGCGACGCCGCTTCCGGAAATGAAAGGCCTGCAAACGTTGTGGTTGACCGGAAGCCGCGTCGGTGACGCTGTCCTCGCCGTGGCAGGACGCCTGCCCGAATTGACGGCCATCGATGTTCAACGCACGCGGGCCGCCACCGACGCGGTGAATCGGCTGGGACAGACTCGTCCGAACCTGCGGGTCAACCCGTTAGCATTGCGAGACACGCCATGACAGACCTGCCCCGATGTTTTCGATTGCGACAGCGTTTCGCATCTTCGGCGATCCAGGACGTGGACGGGGCCGTGACGCGGGCTTGGCAACGGCAAGCCATGCGGCTGCCGATTTCGAACGGTCAGAGCGTCGCGATCGCCGTCGGCAGTCGCGGGATCGCGAACCTGTCTGCGATCGTTTCGGCAACCGTTCGTCAGATTCAAGGCCACGGCGGCGTGCCGATCATCATCCCGGCGATGGGAAGTCACGGCGGCGGAACGGCCGACGGTCAGCGTCAGGTTCTGCAGTCGCTCGGCATCTCGTCCGAATCGATGGACTGCGAAGTCCGGTCGGTGATGGAGCCCATTCATCTGGGCGAATTGCCCAGCGGATTGCCGGTTTGCTGCGACGCGGTCGCCGCGGCGGCGGATCATGTGGTGATCATCAATCGCGTCAAACCGCACACGCGTCTGGTCGGCCCGCTGCAAAGCGGTCTGACGAAGATGCTGCTGATCGGGTTGGGGAAACGCGACGGTGCGGTCGCCTACCATCGGTCTTTCGAAAACTTCGGCTTCGACCTCAGCTTCGTTGCCGCCGACGCGTTGCGTGTTTTGTTGGAAAAGGTTCCCGTGCGGGCGGGTTTGGCTGTGATCGAAGACGCCTTCGACCAAACGGCACATGTCGAAGTGCTGGCGGCCGACGCGTTGCTCCGCCACGAACCCGAATTGCTGATCCGAGCGACGTCGATGATGCCGCGTCTGCCGTTCGACGAAGCCGATTTGGTGATCATCGATGAAATCGGTAAAGAGATTAGCGGAACAGGCATGGACACGAATGTGGTGGGCCGCAAATTTCATGACAAGTACGTGCCGCCGAACCAGCGGCCTCGCGTCGAACAGATCTACGTCCGCGGCTTAACGGAAACGACGGCCGGCAATGCGACCGGCATCGGCATCGCCGAATACTGTCGCAGTTCGGTGGTCCGGCAGATGGATCGGCCGAAGACTTGGGTCAACTGCTTGACCGGTCGACACGTCACCGCTGCCTCGATTCCGATGCATTTCGAAACCGACCGTGAAGTGCTCCAGGCGGCGTTGACCCAGGCGAAATCCGCCGATGCCGATCAAGCACGCTGGATGTGGATCCCCGACACGTTGCGGTTGAGCGAAGTCGTTTGCAGCGAGGTCTTTTTCGAAGCGGCGAAATCCCGTGAGGATCTGGAAGTGATCTCGGAAATCGCGCCGCTGCGATTCGACGACGAGGGGCAGTTGCTGCCCTGATCAGAAAAAACGGGCACATCCGATCCATCGACGATGACCACCCATGAAAGCCGTGGGACTCGTCATTCAAAGCACGGTTCTGTACGATGGAGACCGGGCAGTGAACACAATGGAAGCACGGCGTTGAAAAAGAAGTGCTTCCATTTCCACAAGCCCTTCTACCAGGTCAGTATCGACGATGTCTTTTGTTTACACGAAGAGTCGCCTCGGTTTGGCAATGTTTGCAGTGAGTTTCAGCATTTGCTGCTCCGTTCATTGCACGGCCCAGGTGGCGTCGCTCGTTACGGAGTCCGCGATCTCAAAGCCTGTGGTTGCGGACAGATTCGTTTCCTGTTCTTACCAACAAGGCATGTTCGACGGATACCTTGGGCAGCGGATGCAGATCAACCTCGAGAAGCGACTGCTCAAGTTGGATCTCGACAGCATCTTGCGTCCTTTCGAGCAGCGACCGGGACAGCAGATGTGGGTCGGCGAACATGTCGGGAAGTGGTTGCACGCCGCGACGTTGTATTGGGAGCAGACTCGGGATCCTCGTATCAAAGCGAAGATGGACGAGACGGTGCGCCGGCTGCTTGCGACACAGCTTGAAGACGGCTACCTGGGCACTTAC
The DNA here is from genome assembly GCA_964453205.1 of uncultured Pirellulaceae bacterium. Classification (GTDB taxonomy): domain Bacteria; phylum Planctomycetota; class Planctomycetia; order Pirellulales; family Pirellulaceae; genus Crateriforma. The sequence continues at coordinate 10,604 of CAYVRC010000036.1, forward strand.
AAGCCGGAGGATCACTGGACCAGTTGGGACGTCTGGAGTCACAAATACAACCTGATCGGTTTGTTGGCCTACTATCGCGTGACGGATGACGAGGACGCCTTCCGGGCCTGTCGACGAATCGGCGATTTGCTGGCGAGCACCTTCGGGTCGGGCGAGGGACAACTGGACATCGTGGATTCCAAGCACAGCACGCACGTCGGAATGGCGTCGGGGAGCGTGCTGGAGCCGATGGTCATGCTCCACCGCTACACGGGTGACGAGCGATACCTGCAATTCTGCAATTACATTGTCGACGCGTGGGAGCAGCCGCACGGACCCAAGTTGATTTCCAGCCTCCTGGAAAAGGAAGGCAACGTCCTTCGCACGGCGAACAACAAATCCTACGAAATGATGTCGTGCCTAGTCGGCTGCTTGGAGCTGTACCGGGTCACTGGTGACCAGCGGCTATTGGATGCCTGCCGCTCGGCCTGGGAGGACATCCGAGAGAAACGGCTTTACGTCATTGGTTCGAGCAGTTGGGCCGAACATTTTCGCGACGATCATGACTTGTACGCCGAGGGCGAATATCGAGGCAGTAAGTTCTGCTCGACCAGCGAAGGCTGTGTGAGCGTCACGTGGATGCAGCTCAGTTTTCAACTCCTGCAACTGACGGGGCAATCGAAATACGCCGAGGAACTGGAGCGGACGATCTACAACGCCCTGTTGGCGTCGCAGTCACCACATTCAGGCGAGGTGTCCTACTTTCTGGCCCTGCTGGGCGACCGGAAACGGTACGGCGAAGTAACGCACGGAATCGCGCCGGACGTCTGCTGTTGCGCATCCAGTGTTCCCCGCGGGTTGGCACTCATCCCGCAGATGACCGCCGGTGTGATCGGCGAGTTGCCCCGCAGTTGGTTCGGCGGTCAGTTGTACCGCGTCAAGCTTGGCGAAAGTCAGGAGCAAACGCTGACGCTGGTTCCATTTGCCGAGGCGGGGCAGATGGGCGGCGACTACGACGTGTTGTTGGACCGCGGCGCGGCCCTGAAGACACCACCCGAATTGGATCCGATCGGCGCCGTGCACCTCCCGATCGGTCTGCCGAACAGCTTGGACAGTCTGAAGACGTTCGTCGAGGCCGAAGGAGGATTCTCACCCGGAGTGGGCTCCTTCGGCGTGTCGTTCTGGGTTTATGATTGGGAAGACGACGAGCTTCGGTCACCGACGATGGACGAAGTCGATTGCTCGCACGGCTTGGCCGATGGCCGCGCGCTCATCCCTTGGTCGGAATGGAATGCCGGCGGTGTTCGTGTCCGTACGGAGGTTTGCGAGGTACGCAGGGAATCCTCCGAGGGGACCGACAGTTACCTGGTCGGCGCGCGTGCAAGGCTCGCCAATCCGACGGATCAGCCGAGACAAGTTTCGCTTTACGTTGCCTTGCGTCCGGTTGGCCCTGCCGGAAACGCTGTTCCAAGATTGGCGGTGAGCGAGGAAGAAGATGCGCTGCTGGTCGCCGGGCATCCGGCCCTCGTGACCGATCGCGTTGCGTCAGCGATCAGCGTATCGCCGACCGATTCGATCGGTGGTCTCGCGATGCGAAACGCCGGGGCAGACGTCGGCGTGCCTGGCGAGCGTTGGTCCCTGGGGTTCGACGTCATGCTGGCCCACGCCGGGTTATGCATGAACGAGGGTGCCGCGGACGTCGCGGTCACGAACTACACGGTCTTCAATCGCGATGGGATCTACATCGCCAACATGATGCAGAAGGCGGGTCGGCCCCAGTTGTCCGAAGCGGTCATCGACTATTTTCTGCGATCACCATTCAATGGCCGGCCGTTCCCTGAGTCTGACAACCCCGGTCAGGTGCTCTGGAGCATCGGGCAACACTGGCGAATGACGCGAGACGAAGCTTGGCTGCGTCGCGTTTATCCGGCAGCGGAAAAGCTGGCGAAGATGATCGAGTACTATCGAACCACCGAAGGCCCGTATTGGGTCAGCTTGACCAGTCTCGAATTCGGGGACGCGTTACCAGAAGAACAACGGCTGAAACTAGAACCGGGCAGATGCGACGGGTTTCATCCGGAGTACACCGAGGCTTTCGACGTCACGGGCTTGCGAGTCGTGGCCGAGTTGGGCGAGGCGATTGGCGAGTCGGATCGCGCCGCTTCCTGGCGATCATTGGCCGACCGCTTGTTCCAAGAATATGATGACAAGTTCGGCAGACAACTCCCGAAGGGTTACGGAAGTTACTGTGTCCTTTGGCCCTGCCGACTCTACCCCAGCACTCAAGGGCCTGCACATGATCAGTTTGTGGCGTTGGGCAAACAAGAGCTGAGCAACTGGCGGTATTTCGCACCGGCCACGGCGCACCAGAGTTTATTGGCGGGCAATCGTGCCGCAGGCCACGAAACGGTCGACTTGCATTTGGACCATCCGCAGATGAAGGGCTGGTTTGCTTTCGACGAAGGCGGTCGCAGTGGCTCCGGCGGCTGGCAGCACTTACGCACCACCTGGACGCACAGCAAGACCGAGCCGGATAAGAACCACGCCGTTGCCATGCCGCACGGCTGGGCGATCGCGGAAGTCTGGCTGCTGATCCGAGATTGCCTGGTGCACGAAGTCGACGGATGCCTATCGCTGCTGGCGGGCGTTTCGCCCGAGTGGTTCACCGACCCCGCCGGTATGCACGTCGAGAACCTTCCGACGGAGTTCGGTCGATGCACGTTCCGGTACGAGCCCACCGACGGCGGGGCCGTCATGACGATTTCCGGAACGGCATCGCCACCCGGCGGCTTTGTCATCTGCCTGCCGCCCGACCTGAACGCGCAAGCCCACCTCGACGGAAAGCCCGTCGAAGTGAAAAAGGATGGCCGTTGCTTTGTGCCAGCGAATGCAAGACGCGTGGAGTGGATTTTTCCTCAACGCCCGTGAGTAAGTGCCGTTCGTGTCGGACACTTTTTTCTCGCCACGCGTCCGGTAACTCCGTCGCGAACGAGGTCTTGGTGGGCGGGAGGAAACCAGAGGGGCGTTTAGGTTGCAGAGGGTTGTGAGAGATCGGCCACGTTTCGGAACGCTTCCTCGGACGGATCCATTCGACTTTTCAGGACGGTGCCGATTTCGAAGCAGTGTTTCGTGATGCGCCGGGCGCGGACGACACACAAGCGGACCCAAAACGTCGGCAGGACGATTCTGATTTGTTCTTCCGGTAGCAAGGCAAAGCTGTTCAGGAAGCCGCAACCCTGCCTCGAAAAATCGGACATGTACACCCCGATCGGATGCGTCGGTCGGGGAAAAGCAGGCAAGGGATCGTCGATGAACATCGCGCCGTAAGTTCGCAGCCGCAGCCGCTGACTGGCCCGCTGGTCGCCTTGGCAACTGGGGGCGTGTCCCCGCTGATCAAAGAAGTCTGCCCATTCGCGTGGCAAGACGATTTCCCAGTCCAGGCCATGGATCAATGCGGTGTACTGCGCAAGATAATCGCTTTCCAGCATCTTACGATCTCCTCGTCAAAAGCGGTCCCGGCGTCACGTTCGATCAATTCCAACGCCTTTTGACGTGGCATCGGACTGCGGTAGGGGCGTTGACTGGTCAGGGCTTCGTAGACGTCGACGACGGCGCAAATTTTTGCCCAGGGATGAATCTCGTCTTCGTGGGCACCGGTCGGATAGCCTCGCCCGTCGTTCCGTTCGTGGTGCTGATAGACCATCATCAATTGGCCGTCGCAAAGATCGCTTCGCCGGGCGAGCTTGCGAAATCCGGTCGTCGGGTGCAACTTGATGATGCGAAATTCTTGATCGTCCAACTTTCCCGGTTTGCAAAGGATTTCCTCGTCGATCTCCAACTTCCCCAAATCGTGAAGCAACCCACCGATCGCGATTTTTTCGACCGCCTGTTGGTCCAGTCCGACCTCGGTGGCCAGCATCGCGGCATAGAATGCGACGTTCGCCGAGTGGGTGAACGTGGCGTAGTCGTGGTGCATGACGTCAAACAGATCGCTCGCGGCGAATTCATCCCGCGAAACCACCTCCGACGTGACGCTGCCGAGTTGCTTGACGACGGAAACCGTTTCTTCGGTATCGCCTTCGGCAAAAGCGCTCTCCAAGACGTCAAGAACGACTTCGTTCATCGCTCGGGTTCGCACCGAGATGCTGGTTTCGTCTTTGCCGGATCCTTCGGCGATCTGGCGCAAGTACTGTTGGTACTCGGCACGTGCTTCTTTGGTGATGAACAGCCGGCTGATGCCGTTGCCTCGCAGCCGTCGCAGGTCATCTTCGCGTAGCGGATACTCCGCACCGCGGTACAGGACACAGCGTCCGCTTTGTTCGTCCCTTTTAAACAGATCCACCCCCATCGTGTGCGATGGCACGAGCGTCGCAACGCTGATCGGGATGTAACTGGTTTCGGACATGATGCGCGAAGGCTACGGGCGCGGTGGCTGGTCGGTCGGCCACGTTGGCGAGGGACGGAAGGAAGGTGCCGGACCGTGCGACACACCTCTACAGTAGGTCGCAGCTGTACATAGATTCTTCGGCCACGGTGAACATTTCGTCCGGCCGACTTCCCGTGGATAGCCTTCGTTCGCACAACCGGACCAAGTGGTACGAACGTTCCTCTGGCGATAAGCAACACGCGGATAATAACTGACGTGGCGGGATTCGCCAGAATTCCGATCCGCTGTATTTCGGAGTCGGAAGTCTGGCGACCTCCGCTACAGTCCATCCGACACCTGTTGATCGCGTGTTGCTAAACCGACGACGCGCGGCCCATCTTGGCTTGCTCCGCGGCGATCATTTGGGACAGAATGTCTCGCAGGGAGACACGAATGTCCCAGTCGGGATAGTCACGTCGGAGCTTAGAAAGATCGCTGATGTAACAGATGTGGTCGCCTTTGCGATTCTCGTCCCCGAGGGTGAAGTCGATTTTGTGGCCCCCAATCTCTTCGATCAACTGGATGCACTCCAGGACGCTGGCGGCGTTGTCCCGTCCGCCACCGATGTTGTAGACCTCGCCCGGTCGTGGATTCTTGGCAAACGCTTCGAAGGCTTTGACGACGTCACTGCATTCGATTTGATCACGGACCTGTTTGCCCTTGTATCCGAAAATGGTGTAGGGTTTTCCCGTGACGGCGACATGAACCAGGTAGCTCAAGAAGCCGTGCAGTTCGACGCCGCTATGGCTGGCACCGGTCAGACAACCGCCCCGAAAGGTTCCCGTTTTCAGTCCGAAATATTTTCCATATTCTTGCGCCAAGACGTCGGCTGCCGTCTTGGACGCGCCGAACAGCGAGTGCATCGTTTGGTCGATGCGGCAGCTTTCGTCGATGCCGTTGTAGTCCGCTTCCTCGGCATACTCCCAGCGGTATTCCATTTCTTTGAGCGGCAGCTCGTTGGGGGCATCCCCGTAGACCTTGTTCGTGCTCATGTGGCAGAACACGGCATCGGGGGCGTGTTGCCGCATGGCTTCCAGCAGGTTCAACGTCCCGACGGCATTGACTTCGAAATCCAAAAACGGAATCGCGGCGGCCTTGTCGTGCGACGGCTGGGCGGCGCAGTGGATGATCAAATCCGGCGTGGCGTTCTTGAACAGGTCCAGGATGCCGTCACGATCACGAATGTCGATTGCGACGGTTCGAAAATTCGACGTTTCCGATTCCAAACGTTCCTGGTTCCACTTGGTGCTGCCGTCGGGACCGAAGAACGTGCTCCGCATGTCGTTGTCGATGCCGATGACTTCGTCGCCGGCTTCGTCCCAATGACGGACCGCGGCGGAGCCGATCAGGCCGCTCGATCCCGTAACGATGACTCTCATGATGCTGTGCAATTCACTTGTTGAAGGAAGATCGCGTGGCGAGTCACGGACGCGAAGAATGTTCAAAGACGCGATCCCGCCGGGTTACACCGCAAGAATCAGGCGTTCACGGCGGCGTTTTCGGCGACCCCGACCGCGCGGCCGATGCTGTGATAGGTGAAACCTTGATCCACCATTTGGTCGGATTCGTACAAGTTCCGTCCGTCGAAGATCACGTGACCATTCATCCGGGTCCGCATCTCGGAGAAATTCGGGTTGTGATAGTTTTTCCATTCCGTGTTGATGGCCAGCGCGTCGGCGCCGTTGAGTGCGTCCATGGCGGATTCGCAGTAGATCAATTTGTCGCCATAAATTTCGCGAATGTTCGCGGTGGCTTCCGGATCATGAACCTGCGGAACGGCCCCTTTTTCCAGCAGGTAATTCAGCAAGGTCAGCGCCGGTGCCTCGCGGATGTCGTCGGTCCGCGGTTTGAACGCCAATCCCCAGACGGCGATCCGTTTGCCGGTGACGTCGCCGCCGTAATGTTCGTCGATCTTGTCCTTCAGGACGTTCTTTTGCAACGAATTGACTTCGTCGACGGCGTCCATGATTTTCGGATCCAAGCCGTGGTCGCGGGCCATGCTGGCCAAAGCCCGGACGTCTTTAGGAAAACAACTTCCGCCGTACCCGACGCCGGGGAACAGAAAGGCGAACCCGATGCGTTGATCGTGACCGATCCCGCGGCGGACGTCGTTGATGTCTCCGCCCATTTTCTCACACAGGTTGGCCATCTCGTTGATGAACGAAATCTTTGTCGACAGCAGGGCGTTGGCGACGTACTTGGTCAGTTCGGCGGATTGCGGGCTCATCGTCAAGAACGGTTTATCGGTTCTCAGGAAGGGCCGATACAGTTCGTGCAAGACTTCACCGGTTTCCTCACGTCGGATCCCCACGACGACGCGGTCCGGTTTCATGAAGTCGTCGATGGCCGCGCCTTCTTTCAAGAATTCCGGATTGCTGGCCACGTCGACTTCGCGGCCCAGGAGTTCTTTCAATCGGTCATAGATGTACTGGTTGGTTCCCACCGGCACCGTGCTTTTGGTGACCACGATCACGTCATCGGTCAGGTGCGGCGCCATGCTGTCGACGACGGTCTTCAGCGCGGTCAGGTCGGCCGACCCGTCCGCCGCCGGGGGCGTGCCGACGGCCAGATAGACGATCCGGCACGACGCGACGGCTTCGGCCAAGTCGGTCGTGAAGGTCAGCAATCCGGTCTCGGAATTGCGGAGCACGAGGTCTTTCAGGCCCGGTTCGTAGATCGGAATCTTGCCCTCGCGAAGCCCTTGGATTTTCGTTTCATTGATGTCGACACAAATGACGTCATTGCCGCTGTCGGCGAAACAGGTACCGGTCACCAGGCCGACGTAGCCGGTGCCGATCATTGCGATTCTCATGAAAGATTCCCGTTCACGAAGTACATGAGCCCCACGGCGGCTCGTTAGGGGCGTTAGTTTAATCGCCCGGGTCACCCGGTCACCGCCTGGCGGGGATAAAAACAAACGCCCGCGGGCATTCGGGGCGGATCTTGACGCTAGAGACGATCAGAGGAGTCGTACAGATGACTAGTCAGACGACGTGCGGGTGTGGTCCCGCCACGGGTCCGGTCCGTTTGGCGGTCCTGACGCTGAGCGACAGCAGGACGCCGGACAGCGACAAGAGCGGCGACCGCGTCGTTCAGCTCGCCGCGGAAGCCGGTCACGAAATCGTGCGACGCGAATTGATACGAGACGATCGGCGGCCGCTGGAGGATTTGCTGCGATTGTGGACCGGCGATGGCGATCAGGCCGCCGGCGTCGATGCCATCGTGACAACCGGCGGCACCGGGCTGGCCGTTCGCGACCAAACCGTCGACGTGGTCCGCGACTGGATCGACGTCGAACTGCCGGGCTTTGGCGAGCATTTCCGTTCGGTGTCGATCGAGGAAATCGGTCCCACCGCGATGCTCAGCCGTGCCGTGGCCGGTCGGATCGGCCGGACGATGATTTTCTGTTTACCGGGATCGACCGGCGCGGTCACCACGGGGATGACCCGGTGCGTGTTGCCAATCTTGAGGCACGCGGTCGGTCTGGTGCGTGGTTGAGAATCGGCGAACCGGAGAACATTTCACACTTTTTCAAGCGGGTGATTCGACACCCGGCCGAAACGGGGCGGTACGATGAACCGACCCGCGATTGTTCCGCCGACGCGTCGGCCGCGGGACTTTTCTATCGTTCTGGCGAAACCTTTCACGAGCTTGGAAAAAAGACATGATGACCACTCCGCGAACAATGTGTTCTCTGATTTCGATGTCGGCGATTTTGCTGACACTGACGATTGCCGGGCCTGCGACGGCGGAGGTATCCGGTTTGACGCCCGGACCGGTCGAACTGAAATCGATCGGACCGATGACGTTTGCCGAACAAGGTGTGTTGCTGGTCGGCGACCCCAAGACTGCCAGCATCTACGCGTTGGACTTGTCACGAGTCGGGAACGGTCAATCGGCACCGTCAAATGTTTCGGTCGATGACCTGCAAGGTGCGATCGCCAACACGTTGTCCGCTTCCGCATCGGACGTCACGATCGGTGACTTGGCGGTCGATCCTGAAAGCCGTCAGATCGTCCTCTCGGCGACCGTCGGCGATTCGGTTCACTTGTTGCGGGTCGACGCGACGGGGATCGAAAAGATCAATCTGGACAAAGTCGCTCACGCGAAAAAGGATCTGCCCAATCCGCCGGCGGACCGGATTCAGGGCGAAGGTCGTCGACGCAAGAACTTGCGGAACGAATCGATCACCGACCTGGCCTACTTCGACGGTCGCGTGTTGGTTTCCGGCCTGTCGGCCGGTGATTCACCGTCCAGCGTTTCGGAGTTCTCGTTCCCGTTTGCCGACAACACGATCGTGACCAACGTGGAAATCTATCACGCCGCGCACGGAGGCGTCGAAGAACCGGCCATTCGGGCCTTCATCCCGATGACGATCAACGGGCAGCCGACGTTGTTGGCCGGATTCACTTGCACGCCTTTGGTGCGATTTCCGCTCGAGCAACTCGAAGGCGATCGGACGGTTCGCGGAACGACGGTCGCCGAACTGGGCAATCGAAATCGGCCGCTGGATTTGATTTCGTACCGGCGTGACGGCCAGGCGTACTTGTTAATGAGCAACACGGCCCGAGGCGTGATGAAGATTAGTACCGAAAACATCGAACAGGCACCCGGCTTGACCGACAAAGTCGACGGCGGCGGAACGGCCGGCCAGCCCTTTGAACAAGTCGAATCGATCGAGGATGTCGCTCAAATGGACAAATGGAGTGACACCCAAGCGGTCGCCGTCGTCGGCAAAGCCGACGCCACGCAGCGCCTGATCACGTTTGATCTGCCCTGATCCTCGATACGCAAGGACAGCGTCGACACGCAAGGACAAAGCTACCGGCCCGACCGAAATTCCGGCGGCAGCTCGTAACGCTCCGATGCAACGGGGCGCGTCGTGACCAGGATTTTCGGCGGGCCCGACGTCGTCACCCAAACCAAGGCCTGTTTCGGATCGGACGGGCCGGTGGCGGTTCGGTCGGGATTGGCGGCCAGCATCAGCTTGGTCAACACGTTCCGCAACGGTTCGTCGGTGAACCTGAAGTCACGGATCTGTTGGTTCTGTGTGATCCCCATCAGCCGCAAGTCGTTGCCTTGAATTTCGATCGGTGGCAGTCGGCTGCCGGCGGGCAGGCCGCCGCGAAATTCCTCGGCGATCAGCTCGACCGCCGATTCCAAGGATTCCTGGTCGATCGCGATGGACATCGGGCGATCCAGCATTTCGGTAAGCGTCAGCGGCGTATCTCGCACCGTTTCGGTCGTCACCACCGGCGCCGACACGGGAGTGTTCATCGCCAGCAAACTGGCCAGCGTCAGTTGCGGCATAGCGGTCGTCGGCAGGTACGCGTTGACGACCACCTGACGATCGATCAATCCGATCCGGGTCTGATCGGCGACGAAGTCCCACATGCGTGGCAAGCGAATCGCCAGCGCCTTCCAGGACCGATCCGGTTGCGCGGCGATCAAGAAATCTTCGGCGGCGACCGGCAGGGCTCGGATTCGGCGATCGATCCGTGACATCAACTCCGTCTCGTTCAACCCGCCGCCGGGCGTGAATCGTGCTTCGACGTAGGTCAACGCCCCATCGCTTTGATAACCGAGCGCGGCCGCCCCGACGTCGGGAACCAGCCAGCGGCGGACCGCCGCTTCGCCACGCGGAATCAAAGCCCGCAGATAGGCTCTGGCATCGGTGACCAAGAAATTCGGCGTCACCAGGAGCGTCAGATCACTGTCCCTCCGGGCGGACTTCCACAGCGTTTCCAACGGCCGCGACAAGGGAATCGGATCGCCGTCCATCGCGGCGATGTCGCTGATCCGCTGGGCAGGACCCACGGCGAATCGGGTGAGCACCGGATCGTCGGATTCGGCCAAGTAAAACACGTCGGCGTCGATGCCCGCCGCGTCGTCGGCGGCGTAAACGGTTTTGCCGTCGGCCGTTCGCGCCGCGGAAGCGCCCGTCACGCTTTCCCACTCGGCCCGGTCGATCGGTTCCTTCAATTGGATCGTCAATGTGTTTTCCGGCGAACCGCCGCTGCCAGGATGCAGGCAAATCGTGACGTCAGCGACCGCTCCGATCGGCACGCCGCACCGGGCGGGGATCCGGTCGATCAGCGATTGCAATTCGGGCGACAAGGCTTCGAGGATCGCGCGACCGCCGGGATCGGATTGCCAAGCCTCGGTGTCCCAGTGCAAGACGGCTCCGGGCCCCGGTGGCAAGGTCGAAAGCGAAAATGCACCACCGGCGCCGTCATCGAAATCGCCGACAGGCGAACGGGCGCGGGGCGGTGCCCAAAGCCACGGCCCGTCGCTCGCGAAGCGGTTACCGCGAGTTGCACCGGAGCGGGTCGAGGAGTTCGGTGTGTTTTTCGTGGAAGAACGAACCACGGGCGGAATTTTCCCGTCGGGAAGCACACGTCGCTGCACCACCTTCGTCGACGAATCGGAATCGCCGCCGCCTCGCGTGATCAATACGATCGCCAGGCACAACAGCGGGATCGCCAACATGCCGGCGACCACGGGAACGGGAGACCTTCGACGACGGAGACGCCGTGGCGGCGAGGTCGGCGGCGGTGCCGCCGGCTTCGGTGACGGTAAGGCCGGTGACGGTGGCTGTGACGCGGTCGGCTGTGTCGGCGGGGGTTGCGGGGCGGTGACCGGAACCGCCCGGACTTCGGGCGTCGCCGGTACTGTTTTTGCCGGCCGGTCGCCCGGAGGCCGGAGCATCGATTCGGCGACGCTCAGGGCTCGGGCCAGTTGTTCCGCCGAGGCGAATCGGGCTTCCGGATTGCCGGACAGAAGGTGCGCGAGAATGCGGTCCAGGGGATCCGACCGGGGGGCATCGCGAACCGCTCGCATCAGGTTCGCGGGAAGCCCCTCGTCGTGCTTCGGCGGCGGCGTCCGATGTCGCAGTTCGAACAGCAAACGTCCCAGGTCGCCCAAGTCGCCGGCGACTCCCTGCGACGAATCGTCGACGTCCTTCTCGGTCGGGGTCCACAGCAGGTGGAACGTCGACGGAGGGCTGCACCAGACCTGCTCCGGGGTGATGTGCCCGTGGGCGCGCCCCGCCGCGTGGATCAGTTGTAAACTTTCCGCCACGCGTCGTCCCAAGCCGATGGCGGTTCGACTTTTCCATCGTCGGGGCTTGTCGGGTGACAACTCGGAAAGTCTTTTGCCGACGGGAACCTTGGTGGTGATTGCCGATTTCAGGTCCGCGCGTTCCGGCCGGATCGCGTGCGGACGCTGGTCGTCGGTCCACAGCGTGGCGAGGTCGAAAGACATGGACGTGGTCAAAACCTAAAGAGTCGTTGAAGACAGGGATCGGAAACGGTCGAAAACGTTTCACGTTCAATGTAGCTGTGTCCCGGGTCGCGCTCTCCCCTGCCGCCACGGGCGAGGGCGACAGGGAACGGCGGAAGGAGCGAGACGAAGGAATCCAGCCCGGTTGGTTTGGGCAAACTGCGGTGATTATGTTAGGAGCCGCATTGTCATCGCACCGATGGCCCTGATCGCATTTGAAATCGATTTCGTTGTTACGGACACCGCGTTGAACATTGTTTACCTGACGACCGAGGCGGTGCCTTTTGCGAAGACCGGCGGTTTGGCTGATGTGTGTGGGGCTTTGCCGTCCCGCGTGGCCGCCAAAGGGCATCGCTGCGCGGTGGTGATGCCTGCGTTTCGATCGATCCGCCAATGCGGACTGCCGATCGAGACGACGGACATCAGTTTTGCCTTGCCGATGGGTGGGGGATCTTTGGTGGGCGGTCGCCTGTTGAAGAGTCAGTTGCCCGGGGCCGGGTTGGCCGGTGCCGATGTTCCGGTCTGGTTCATCGACCAGCCGCGTTACTTTGATCGCGAAGGTCTGTACGGCACGTCGCAGGGCGACTATCCGGACAATGCCGAGCGTTTCGCTTTTTTTTGTCGCGCCGCGCTCGCCGCTTTGTCGCGGATCGGTTGGTCGTTGGACGTGGTTCACTGCAACGATTGGCAAACCGGGTTGGTGCCCGCGCTGATGCGTCACGAGCTGAGCCGCGCCGGTCACCGGCCGATGCCTTGGTCGGCCAAGACGGCGACGGTCTTTACCGTTCATAATTTGGCCTATCAGGGCAGCTTCGACGCCGACGCGTTTCCGCTGACGGGTTTGGACTGGTCGCATTTCACGCCCGAGTCGTTCGAGTTTTACGGGCGGTTGAATTTTTTGAAGACGGGCATCGTGACCAGCGACGCGGTGACCACGGTCAGCCCCCGCTATGCCGAAGAAATCAAGACCTCGCGTCACGGCTGCGGCTTGGAAACCGTGTTGCGAGGCATCGACGATCGCGTCCACGGAATCATCAACGGGATCGACGGCCGAGTCTGGGACCCTTCGACCGATACGAATTTGACCCGGCAATACGACGTCCAGGACTGGGCCGAAGGGAAGTGGCAAAACAAACGATCCTTGCAACAGGAGTTCGGGCTTTCCGAAGACCGGGAGCTGCCTTTGATCGGCTTGGTCGGACGCTTGGCCGACCAGAAAGGCTGGGACTTGATTTTGCCCGTGCTTCAGCAGCATTTGGCCGAGGATCGGCCGGCCCAGTGGATCGTGCTGGGCAGCGGCGACCCGATGATCGAAGCCGAACTGGCGCGGCTGCACGAACAGCACCCGCAACGCTTCGCCTTGCATCTCGGTTTCAGCAACGGGCTTGCCCACCGAATCGAAGCCGCCGCCGATCTGTTCGTGATGCCCAGTCACTACGAACCGTGTGGACTGAACCAGTTGTACAGTCTGCGTTATGGCACGGTTCCGATCGTCACACCGACCGGCGGTCTGGCCGATACGGTTGTCGACGTCACCCCGCAAACGATCGCCGATGGGACGGCGACCGGATTCCACGTCGCCCGTTTTGATGCCGCCGCGTTGGATCAAGCCATCGGTCGGGCGCTGGCACTGCGGTATCACCAGCCGGAAAACTGGAAAAAAATCTTAGAAACCGGCATGCGACAAGACTGGTCATGGCGGCAAAGTGCAAGCCAGTACGTCGAGCTCTACGACCAACTGGTTTCCCTAAACCGAAAACACGGCTGAAGGTTCACCGAACGGTCCTTTAAATCACGCTTCGGATTGCGGTTTTTAGCTTCTCGTGAGGAAAAATTACCGTTACAGTTCGGAAGTGCGTTTGGCGGCGAAAAAGGATGTGGCACTCTTTCAAGGAGCGTGCAGCCATAGGTCCAGATACTGAAAAGAGGGTCCGGCATGTCTGATCGACGACAGCCGTATGCATCGGAGCGAATCCCGAACCGGCCGACCGCGGCATCTTCCGCGTCGGGGTCGCCTGGTGTCGAGATGGCGATCGAGGACCTGGAAACTCGAAAGCTGGTCACCGACCGGAGCGCCGATGAAACGGTGTTGATCGAGCGGACACCCGAACAGGCAACCGAACCGGCCGAGACGCTCGATTCCGTTCGTGCCCCGGCAATCGATTCCACGACGTCGGTGGATGAGCGAGGCGTCTCGGTCAGTGTCGGTTCCCAATCGCGTTTCGATCCGCTGACCGGTCGCTGGGTCGTTTTTGCCCCCGACCGATTGAAGCGACCGAACGACTTCAGCGATCACCGCGACGTTTTTTCCAAGTCGACCGGTTGCCCCTTTTGCGGGGGCCACGAGGCAGCGACCCCCCCGGCCCTGCTGGTCGTCCCGGAGCCGTTGTCGGATGACACGGGTGACGGGGCGGCCGATGCCGCCTTGACTCAGGCCGTTGCGGATTCACAGAGCCTTTACGCATCCGAGGGCGATGCAAACCCTGCCCGCTCGATGTGTGCCGAGTCGATTCGGGATGTCGATGGGCTGCGGGATTGGTCGGTGCGGGTCGTCCCGAACAAGTTTCCCGCGGTCAGCCGGCTCGATCGGTCGGACAGCGGGCCGAGAAAATCCAAGAGCTTTCCGAAATCTTCGGTGCTGAAGTCCGTCAGCGTGGACGGCGGTCACGAAGTCATTGTCGAATCTCCACGGCACATCGAATCGCTCAGTGAGTTGGACGAGGAACACGCCGGACACGTCTTTTTGGCGTTCAAACAGCGTCTCCTGGCTTGGCGAAGCCGACCGTCGGTGCGTTACATCTCCGTTTTCAAGAACGTGGGTCGTCATGCGGGGGCCTCGCTTCACCACGCCCACAGTCAATTGATCGCGTTGGATCGTTTGCCCGCCGATGTCGAGCAGACCTTGTGGCGAAAATCGGCTCACCACGCCAAGCACGGCAGTTGCCTGCAATGCGACTTGCTGCGGCAGGAACTCAAGGCCGGGCAGCGGATCATTGTCAAGAAAGACGATTTGGTCGCTTTTTGCCCCTTTGCCAGTGCTTTTGCCATGTCGGTTCGGATCACGACGTTGCGGCATTCGGATTGCTTCGAAAACCTTGACGATGTTGTGATCCGTCGAATCGCCAAAATGACGCGTCGTGTCACCGCATGGTTGGAAAAAATGCGTCCCGGCGTCGCCTACAACTACGTGTTACAAACGCGGCCGCCGAACTGGAAGGGTAGCGAAGATTCGTTCCATTGGACGCTGGACGTGATTCCTCGGATCAGTCACATCGCCGGATTCGAACTCAGCTGCGGCACGATGTTGAATTCCGTGTTGCCCGAGAAAGCGGCGGCCAGTTACCGCCAGGTGGCCAGTCGCGAGAGCCTGCGATCCTTCTAGGGCTCGCTCTCCGACAAAACGGCTGGACGAATGCACGTCCCGGCGCCGATAGCAACTCTTGGTCGATTTGTGCCGGTTAGATAAAGGTCTCTTTCCGTTCCGGCTGCGTCGGCTTCGTGCCAGGATTTTGTGACCGATCGTTGCGAATTGAGCAATTGATCTGTTCGGCATCGCCGGCTTCGGCCTTACAATTCGACTATTCCTCTCCGGCGCGTCGGCTGGTCGATCGGTTCGCTCGGTCGCCGGATGAGACCCGCCATTTCCTTGTGTTTTTCAGACGCCATGACGACACCCCACGTGCAACTTTGCCTGGTCCTGCATAACCACCAGCCCATCGGCAATTTCGATGGCGTCTTTGAACAAGCCTATCAGGACAGCTATCTGCCATTTCTGGAAGTGTTCGAGCCTTACGATCGGCTGAACATCTCCCTGCACACCTCGGGGCCGCTGATGATGTGGTTGGCCGAGAATCATCCCGAGTATCTGGATCGAGTCCGGTTGCTGGTCGAAGCCGGTCGGATCGAGATCGTCGGCGGGCCGCAGTACGAACCGATTCTGACGATGCTGCCCTCGCGCGATCGTGTCGGGCAGATCCGTGCCTATGGCAGTTGGCTGCAGCGAAACCTGGGCGCCTCGCCGGCAGGGATGTGGACGCCCGAACGCGTTTGGGAATCCGGATTGACCAGCGACGTCGTCGATGCGGGGATCCAGTACACCGTGCTGGACGATTACCACTTCAAAGCCGGCGGACTGCGTGACGAACAACTGACCGGATACTTCCTGGTCGAAGATCAGGGCCGCGTGTTGCGGATTTTTCCGGGCAGCGAGCATCTGCGTTACACGATTCCCTTTCGACCGGCCGCCGAAACGATCGCGCACTGTCGACAATTCGCTCAGCAACATCCCGGCGCGGTGCTGACCTTCGGTGATGACGGCGAAAAGTTCGGGACTTGGCCCGACACCAAGGTTCACGTCTACGACCGCGGATGGTTGCGGTCGTTTTTCGATGCGTTGACCGACAACGCGGATTGGCTGAGAACCGTGACGATGGCCGAAGCGATCCGGACCAGCCCGCCGGCGGGCAAAGCCTACTTGCCCGATTGCAGCTATCGCGAAATGACCGAATGGTCTTTGCCCGTCGCCGCCCAAGACACGCTCCATGACGTCCAGCACGAGATGCAGGACGATCCACGCTGGGAATCCTTGAAGCAATTCGTCCGTGGCGGCTATTGGCGGAACTTCAAGACCAAGTACGAAGAAACGAACGAGATGTACGCACGGATGATGCACGTCAGCCGTCGTTTGGCGGAAGCCGAGAATGCGGGCGTCGACGCCGGTGAACTGGCGCTGGTCCGTGACCATCTTTATCGCGGCCAGTGCAACTGTCCTTACTGGCACGGCGCGTTCGGGGGCATTTATCTGCCGCACCTTCGCAACGCCGTTTATCACCACTTGATCGCCGCCGATACGATGCTCGATCGCATCGCCGGTGGCGACGCGCCGAGCGTTCAAGCGGCGGCCGAGGATTACAACTTCGACGGGCAGCAAGAAGTCCGCCTGAGCAACGAAAAACTGTGCGTTTGGGTCGCACCCGGGCGCGGCGGTCGAATTTATGAACTGGACGTTCGTGACATCAACCACAATTTGTTGGCGACACTTCAGCGTCGGCCGGAAAGCTATCACCGCCAGGTCTTGGCGGGCCCGGCAACCGGTGACGGCGACGAAGCCGCCAGCATTCACGACCGCGTCGTGTTCAAGCAGGCCGATTTGGACAAGCGATTGCAATACGACCGCTATCCGCGCAAGAGCTTGATGGATCACTTTTACGACGAGGGCGCGACGCTGGATTCGGTGACGCGTGGCGAAGCGACCGAGCGTGGTGACTTTGTCGACCTGCCCTTCGAAACCAAGCTGCGTCGTGGTGCCGACCGCGTCCAGATCCAAATGCGGCGCGACGGCAATGCATGGGGCGTACCGATCACGATGACCAAGGCGGTGACATTGACCGAAGGCAGCGATCGCTTGGAAGTCACCTACTTGCTGGAAAACCTGCCGGCGGGCAAGCCGTTCCACTTCGCCATCGAATTGAACTTCGCCGGCCTCCCCTCCGGTGCAGACGATCGTTATTTCAGCGACGCCGACGGCAACCACTTGGGGCAACTCGGCGAGCAGTTGGACCTGCAAAACGTTCGGGGCTTGAAGCTATCGGATCGTTGGCTGGGCATCGATGTCGACCTGTCGATCAATCGTGAAGGTGGCATCTGGGCGTTCCCGATCGAAACGGTCAGCCAAAGCGAAGGCGGTTTCGAACTGGTGCATCAAAGCGTTTGTGTTCAGCCGCACTGGATGGTGACCGGCGACGCCGACGGACGTTGGGCGGTCCAATTCGAAATCGCCGCGATCTGCGAGCAACGCGTCAGCGAATCATCGCCCGAGCAAGTCGTCCGCCTGTAGCGGCAGATCGACCGTTTTGCCGCGGCGTCCGCGGCAAACGCCGGCATCAACCCAATCGGGCCGGGACGGGAAATTCCAGGGTGAACTTGGTGCCGCGGCCGACATCGCTTTGCACGCTGATGCGGCCGCCGTGGGCTTCGATGATTTTCCGCGCCGTCGGCAAACCTAAACCGCTGCCGCCGTCTTTGGTGCTGTAGAACGGTTCGAACATGTGCATCACCGTGTGGTCGTCGACGCCACTGCCGCTGTCGATCAAGTCCAACGCCACGCCGCCCCGCGTCGTGTACGTTCGTGCCCACAATTCGCCGCCGGGCTCCATCGCTTCGAGAGCGTTCTTAACCAAGTTGATCAGCGCCGACTGGAGCGAATCGCTGTGCAGCAAAATGGCAGGCAAGTCGGGGTCTAAATACTCTTCGATATCGATGTCGGCCACGTCGGCTTGCGGTTGGTAGGCCTTCAGGACTCGAGCGATCTGGTCGTTCAAGCTTCCCGGCACCAAGTCGATGTCGCGAAGTCGGGCGTAGCGTAGGAAATCGCGCAGCAACGCTTCCATCCGTTCGCATTGTTCCCGGACCATGTCGATGCGATTTTGGCAGCGACGGCTTTCCGGTGAACCCATGTCCGCCAAGTCTTCGCTCAGCAGGTCGATGTTCATGTGAATGATCGACAGCGGATTCTTGATTTCGTGCGCCAGGGAGCCGGCCAGTTCGGCCAACTCCTCGTACTGGGTGCGAAGCTGAGCAGTCGCTGTGGATTCGTCAGTCTTCGTCATGGTTTCGGGTCGCACCGCGGGATCGAGTAACGCCAAGGCAGACGGAAATTCGAGTAAGCTCGACTCATTCCGTCAACCGAATGTCCGCGCCACCCACGAAGTCGTTTTGGCCGATCCGCCCGTCAACCCCTACGCAGTGACCGTCGCCGAGGAACCTAGCGATCCCGTTCGCCTGGATTTTGACACGGTTTCTGACGGAAGCAGGTTCGATCCTGATCTGGTGGGAACGGCGGGATTGTTTTTGGGGGCGATCGGCGCCACGACAGCGGCGGGGTCGATTTTCGGCGGGGGGGTTTGCGTCGTGATGTTGGTCGCGGCATTGCTGTCGAATGGTTCCGAAGCGATCGGTTTTATCGTCATCGGCGGCTTTCTGTCGATTTTTTTCAGCGGACTCTTCGCCATGTTGGCCAGCTTTCCTGCATCGATGATCCTTTACTTTCTGACATCGCCCATGCGTCGGCCCGGCGGGAGGTGGTCTCCGACGACGATCCGCCTGATGTACGGCGGGACCGGTTTTTTTTCCGGGTGCCTGTCGTTTTTTGTGCTCTCGAGCTTCGACCTGCTCGGCTTGGGACTCGGCTTGGTCCCCGGTTTGGTGGGCGGCGTGGTGGCCGGGCTGGCGGGCGAGCGAAAGATCCGCCGGGCGGTGGAAGTTCAACGCCGATTGCGATCGCCCGGACCGGCGGCTTCGCGACCGACGGCCGATCCGATCGCGATTCCCCCTGGGCGGACTCGCCGGATGCCATAAACTGACCGGCTTCGATTCTTCTCGACCCACGCCACCTTTGACTTGGAACCTGTTCGTCCGCATGTCCACCGCCACGCCCCAGTCCGCCGTCGCCGACCCGTATTTTCAAGAACTCTTTGCCGAGCGGATCGGCGGTGCGGATTACGGCAAAGGCACCGAGATCTACAAGTTCGAAAAGATCAAGCGTGCCAAACGCAATGCCCTGGCCCAGCATCCCGAACGTCAGCTGTTGGACTTCGGCATCGGCGAAAACGATTCCATGGCCGATGACTCGGTCCGCGACGTGATGCGTGCGGAAATCGACAAGTCGGAAAACCGTGGCTATGCCGACAACGGCGTGATCGAATTCAAGGAGGCGGCGGCCCGGTTCATGCAGCGTCATTTCGGGGTGCAGCTTGACCCGATGACACAAATCAATCATTGCATCGGCAGCAAGCCGGCCTACGCGATGTTACCGGCCGTCTTCATCAATCCCGGTGACATCACGATGATGACCGTGCCGGGTTACCCCGTCGCGGGGACACACACGCGTTACTACGGCGGCGAAGTCTTCAAGCTGCCGTTGTTGCCCGAGAATCAATTTTTGCCCGATTTGGACGCCGTTCCCGACGACGTTTATCGGCGGACGAAATTGTTGGTGCTGAATTATCCCAATTCGCCGACCGGACGCACCGCGCCGCCGGACTTTTTCAAGAAAGTCGTCGATCTGGCTCGGGAAAAGCAGTTCGTCGTCGTCCAGGACGCCGCTCACGTCATGCTGACCTTCGACGGACCACCGCAAAGCTTTTTGCAAACCCCCGGCGCCATGGACGTGGGCGTCGAAGTGCATTCGATGAGCAAGGGTTACGACATGATCGGCTGGCGAATGGGTTTCGTCGCCGGTCACGAGCGAATCGTTTCCGCTTTTTCGGACGTCAAGGACAACAGCGACAGCGGCCAATTCATCGCGACGCAAAAAGCCGCCGCCGCGGCGTTGGACGACGATTCGATTCCCCAGCGGATCCGCGAGAAGTACCTTCGGCGAATGCAAAAATTGGTCGCCGTGCTCCGCGAATGCGGTTTTCAATGCGAGATGCCCGGCGGCACGTATTTCCTATACACGCCGTCACCGACGGGGACCGAATCGGGGGAGGTGTTCGACAAGGCCGAGGACGCGACGCGTCATTTGATCGAACAGTTCGGCATCGTGACGGTGCCGTGGGATGACGCCGGGTCGTACTTGCGATTCAGCGTGACCTACGTCGCTCAAAGCGAAGCGGACGAGGACGATTTGATGGCGGAAACCAAGCATCGCTTGGAAACCGCCGGCCTGAAGTTCGGCTAAGCAGCCGTCAGGGTTTTGACCAAGCGGTTCAGGCGAGCCTTCGTGCGGGCCGCCGCGTTGCGGTGGATCAAGTTCTTCGAAGCGGCGCGATCCAGCTTCTTTTGAGCCAATTTGAAAGCCGACTGGGCTTGGTCTTTGTCACCCGCCGTGACGGCTTCGCGGACTTTGCGAAGCGAATTACGCATGTTCGTCCGCGCGGCTCGATTGCGGATCTTGCGGGTTTCGTTTTGACGGAGTCGCTTCTTGGAGCTGGAGGTATTTGGCATTGCGCTGGAAAGTCGTGGCTTTTCGGGACCGATTGGCGGATGAGGGAAGCCCCAGAGTATGCCAAGCCGGAAAAATCCTGTCCAGGGCTTCTCGGAGGTCTCGGATCGGCCGATCCGGGAATCGGCAAATTCCGAGAATCGGCAAATCCGCGCGGCGGAACCTCCGCACGCTACCTTTGCCCGTCGAAACAACGCAAAATGCGGGCATGACTGATCCTCGTCCCGCTTTCAGGTCCCCGCCCCGGTCTTCGTCGCCGCAACCGCCGGGCGATTGGCGGGTCGCGTTGGTCGGAGCGGGGCCGGGTCATGCCGGACTGCTGACCTTGCGGGGGGCGGAATTGCTCGGCCAAGCCGACGTGGTGCTGTTTGACGGGCTGAGCAACCAGGATCTGCTCGTTCATGCCCCGCGGGCCGAAAAGATCTGCGTCGGCAAGCACGGCCAGTCCAGAATCTGGCAACAAGCGGAAATCATCGCCGAAATCCTTCGCCACGCGTCGGCCGGTCGCCGTGTCGTGCGATTGAAGGGCGGCGACCCGGCGGTGTTCGCCCGGACCAGCGAGGAGGTCGATGCGATCCGAGGTGCGGGTTTCGCGTTCGAAATCGTGCCCGGGATCACCGCGGCGCTGGCCGCCGGATCCTACGCCGGCATCCCGATCACGCATCGTGGGTTGGCGTCCGCGGTCGCGATGGTCACGGGCCACGAGGAACCCGGCAAAGCGGAATCGCATCTGGACTGGCAAGCGCTCGCCGCGTTTCCCGGCACCCTGGTCGTCTACATGGGCGTGACCACGGCGGCGGCTTGGACGGGGCAGTTGATCGCCGCCGGCAAGTCGCCTGACACCCCCGCCGCCATCGTTCGTCGCTGCAGTTTGCCCGACCAACAAACGGTGCACTGCACCCTGGGCGAAGTCGCCCTGCGTCTGACGCCGGCCAGTCGCATGCGTCCCCCCGTGATCACGATCATCGGCGAAGTTACCCGTTTGGCACCGGCGATGTCCTGGTTCGATCGGCGTCCGCTGTTCGGAAAGCGAATCTTGGTGACCCGACCGGCCGATCCCCGCGACCCGTTGGCCGCTCGGTTCAGGGAACTGGGCGCCGATGTGATCCATTCGCCCGCGATCGCGGTCGGTCCGGTGCGTGATCCGGGCCCGCTGGACGACGCGATCGAAAACTTGAACCGATATGAAATCTTGGCGTTTTGCAGCGCCAGCGGTGTCCGGTTCTTTCTCGAACGATTGCTCCGCCGACATGACCTTCGCCGACTCGCGGAGATCCGTTTGGCTGCGGTCGGTGCCAAAACGGCCGAGGCCCTCGCGGCGTACCATTTGAAGACGGACGTCGTGCCGAACGATTTCCATGGCGAAGCCTTGGCCGACGAATTGATCGCCCAGGGTTGTCGCACGTGCTTGATCGTCCGGGCCAGTCGAGGCGATGACACGTGGACCGAGCGGTTGGCCGCCGCGGGTGTCAAAGTGACGCAGGTGGTCGCGTATGAAAACGAAGACGTCGACCATTGGGACTCGGCGATTGTCGACGCCGCGACGGCCGGCCGCATCGATTGGGTCACGTTGACCAGTCGGGCCACCGCCAAGGGGGTCATCCGTTTGCTGGGCGATTCGCTAAAACAGATACGGATCGCGTGCCTCAGTCCCCACACGTCTGCGGCGGTCCGCGATGCCGGCTTGGACGTCGACGTCCAAGCCGATCCCTACACGATGCACGCCTTGGCCGACGCCTTGTGCCGCCACGAACGGCAGCAAGTTCAACAGCCCCCACACGACCCGAGCCGCGACGACCCGCGACCATCCCCTGCCGAAAGGACGTTTGATGAGTGACGAATCGACTGACCGCCTGTTTGATCGGATCGGTGGCCCTGATGAAATGAAAGCCATCGTCGACGACATGTATTACCGCGTGCTGAACGATCCGGAGTTATCGCCGTTTTTTGCCGACGTCGAAATGGATCGTTTGAAACGGATGCAGTTTCAATTCTTGGCGTCCGCCTTTGACGGACCCGCCGAATACACGGGCGCCGAATTGACCGCGGTTCACGCCGGTCGCGGCATCACGGCGAAGCATTTTGCCAAGTTTTGCGGGCATTTCGCCGAAGCGATGGAGGCTCACGGAGCCAGCGCGCAGGACGTCGATCAAGCGCTCGGGCGTTTGGCGATCTACAAGGACCGGGTGACCGGCGACACCAACGTGGACGGCTGAATGATTCCCAAGCCTTACCGACAAATGCACACGGATCATCCGTCGTTCATGGCGGCCTACGAAGCCCTGGGCCAAGCGGCGCGAGAAGCCGGACCGTTGTCGGACCGCGAAGTCGCGCTGACCAAGCTGGCGATTTCGCTCGGGGCCGGACTCGAGGGCGCCGCCCATTCCCATTGCCGGAAAGCTCTGGAAGCCGGCTGCACTCCCGCGGATCTGCGGCACGTCGCGTTGCTGTCGGCTCCGACGATCGGCTTTCCGACAATGATGCGGTGTCGATCCTGGGTCGAAGACGTGCTGGCCGAGCACGAAGCCCGATCGAACGAAGCCGAATCGAAAGATGACGATCGTCGAGCGTCGGCGACGTGAGTGACTTGTTGGGCGTGGTGCTTAGCGGCGGTCGTTCGTCACGCATGGGACGCGACAAAAGCCAGCTGTTGCACCGGAGCGGGGTCAATTTCCTGCGGCACGCTTGTGATCGACTCCACGGCATCACGGAACAGCAAATCATCGTCGGCGGAGTCCACCGGATCGACGGCATCGAAACGATCGCCGACCCGGCCGAACATCAAGGCCCCGCGATCGGCGTCGTCACGGCGTTGGAGTACGCGTCGCGAAACGGATTCTCGGCTTGCCTGGTGACCGCGGTCGACTTGCCGAACTTGACTCGTGACGATTTGCGAACCTTGATCGAGTTTTGGCAAGCGACGCCGCTTTGCCCGGCCTGTGCGACCGATCCGATCGACCGCAAGCTGCAACCGCTCGTCGCCATCTATCCGACCTTTCATCGACTCGATTTGATGAGAATCTGTCATTCGCCCGATCGCAGTCTGGCTCGGTGGCTGCCCACCGCCTTGCCCGTCGTCGTGTCGATGCCGACGTCCTCGCTTCGCAACGTCAATCGCCCCGAAGATCTGGACGACGCGTAGTTGACCGATACGTGTTCCCAGTGGGGCGAAACGAGAACCAAATGTGATCCGTTTCAAACCGTTCGGCGAAACGCGGGTCGACGACGTGGTTGCTACGCTCGAAGACCTGTACGCCGAGACCGCCAAGCCGGTTTCTGCGCGGCAGATCGGCGACGTGGTGGGCATGCAACCGCACCAGACTTTGGTCTACCTACACGAGGCCAAAGACGCTGGGCGGGTCAATCCCGTGCCAACCAACAATCCGAATTGCACCAAAGGCTGGGTGCCGGGTTCGGTCGATGTGCCAGCTTCGCCGTTGGAACACGGAGCGAAGCTCGTCGCGGCGACGGTGGGCGACCTGTACGACGGCAAACCGATCAGCGGCGCGGCCGTCGCACGAACGCTCAATCGCGACTCACGGACCGTCCGGCGTTGGCTCGACCAAGCCAAGTCGATGCGTCTGATCAAACAACCGAAATCGAAACGCGGATGGATTCTCGCGTGATGCAACTCGCCGCGTAGGACTTATGGATGGACGAAGAAGACACGGATGTCTCTATTGAATTGGCTGACGAGAACCATTCCGATACCGAACAGGCGGCCGACGATGCCGCTCGGTTACTGATAGAAGTTCGCGAACGTCGAAACGTAACGACCGCATCTGTAACCGACTCGGACGCAAACCGAATCAATTCAACTGAGGTCATCAAGCCCGCCCGCCAGCGCCTCGGCGATCCGTGAAAGGTCCAACACACTTGTATCGCTCACGATCAAACGTTGGCCGACATCGAACCGTCGGTCCTGAGATCGATCAATGTACTTCTGGTCCACGATTCCATCTTGGTGAGCGAGAACATGTCGCTGTTGAAAATAGATGGCAAGGCGTTGGTAGTCAGTGGCGTTCAAGATGTCCGTATACCCAGTTCCGGTTGCTTGACGCCATAAGTCATCCGATTCGGAAAGATTCTGAAACAGATTCTGACGCACCAGAAAGGTGTTCGCGTTCGCAAGTTTGAAGAAGCATGACTCCGAATAGCGTTGGAATGCCGACACGATCTTTACCAGACCGTTTTCGCAGACATGGCGGATCGAATCCTCTGCTACATTTTCGTCTGCAGTCTGTTTCAGCGTTTTACGTATCTCAGGAATGGCAGCGATCGTTTCGCGGACCGTCGACAACGAATTGGCGAAAGTTTCCAGAACCGAATTGTGCCCACACGCCGGACAGAAGAATGCGGCGCCAATCGACGCGTAACGACATTGGCATTTCTTGCAAGAAAACTCCTGCGTCATGATGTCTGCGGCGCTAGCAGGAATCGGTACCGGAACGGTGCCCGGCTTATAGGACATTGACATCTTGATGAAACTGGTTCGACTCTGCGAGCGATTGAATCGCCTTGCATCAGATTGAATCGCCCGCCCGATCACATCCTGCACGTAGGCCTGGGCAGCTTGCTCAATCTGCCTCTCTTGGGAAGGCGTGTTCCACTCGGTTGCGTCAGCGTCGTGTCGGCAGAGCGGGCAAAAGACCTCCTCGTCACGAACGATATTGCGCCAATCATCGAAATTGACCTTGAATGACGTTCGGCAATCTCGCGACGGGCAAACACGATCGAAGTAGCCGTTGTCGTCGAGTTCAAAGCGAATCGGGACTTTAACTCCACGTTCCAATTCACGAACTTTGCGAAGCACGTCGTCAAACATTTCATCCTCCATGGCATAAACAGTTAACCGTCCCTAACAAGTGCTTGCTAGCAAAGCACCTTGGTATTTCTAACACCCACCGTCGAACGGTCAAGAGGAAGAATCATGGAGTCGGACGCGGAGAAGGAGTCGCCGCAGAACGATGGCAAGTGATGGAGCGGACCAGCCAACACGAATCTACAACGACGGATCGTGCTTTCCGAACACGCCAACGGCGGTTGATGCGGAAAAAGCGTATCGGCATGGGTTCGCTCGCACCGCTAAGAACGTTCCGACTTGGCGATACCCGCAGCGATGTCTGTTTAACGATCTCATGCGCGCCAGGTCAACGATCCGGCAACGTGCAGTCGTCGGCACCGATCACGGTGTCTGCCTGTTTCGCCCGCGACATGAAATCGATGCATCGAAAGCTCGCGGGCGAGCCCAAGCAGTTTGGATTGCGATTGAAGGATGGGAACACTTTGCTGCTGCCGGCTTCGATGTCACCACGATTCGATCGGTGGCGATGCGTGGATGGAACACGCGAGTGCAGCGGTGGGCCAAGGGTTTGTTGCGACCGGACAAGATCGACATGCCACCGCGGCCACACGAAGACATCGACAGCGATACACAGGACCAACTCGATGAGATCCGTTCGACGCTGCAGCTGACGGACGGCGACCTGCCGCGAGCGGCCGACATCCGTGCCCGCAGTCTGCGTCAATTGCTCGATCGCTTTCCCGTTTTGCAGCCTCCCGTCATCCACGGTCTGCTTCGCGTCGGCGAAACGATGAACGTGATCGCGCCACCGAAAGTCGGCAAGAGCTGGCTGGCCAGCGATATGGCACTTGCCGTGGCAACGGCCAGGCCGTGGCTTGATCGCTTTGCGACCGAACGCGGTGACGTGCTGATCATCGACAACGAACTTCACCCGACGACGTCGGCGCACCGAATCCCAAAAATTACTCACGCTCGGGGAATCACGGACGCCGGCGTCGCGGACCACATTTTCGTCGCCAACCTGCGTGGCAGCCTACGCGACATCCGATCGCTCGGCAGCTACTTCGATCACGTCTACGAGGACCGATTCAAGCTCGTCGTGCTCGACGCGTTCTACCGGGCGCTCCCAGCGGAGACGGACGAGAACGACAACGCGGCGATGGCGGGCGTCTACAATACGATCGATCGCTACGCCGAGATGCTCGGTTCAGCGTTCGTGCTCATTCACCACACGAGCAAGGGCAACCAATCGTTCAAGAGCGTGACCGACGTAGGCGCGGGCGCCGGGAGCCAATCGCGGGCCACCGATTCACACCTCGTGCTTCGGCCACACGAAGAAGACGGAGCGATCGTGCTCGATGCGGCGGTTCGCTCCTGGGCACCGCTCGACCCGTTCTGCCTGCGTTGGAACTTTCCCGTTTGGACACCGGACGACACGCTCGACGCAACAAAGCTGCGGAACGAATCCCGTAGACGAAAAGCCAAGGGTAGTGACGATCAGCCGACCGAACCAACCTGGGACGCAAAGCGATTCACCGAATCGTTCTTGGGCGACGAACCGAAACCAACCGGTGTGATCATGGCCAGGGCAAAGGCAGAGACAAAGCTTTCCGAGCGGAAGCTCAAGCGACTGCTGGAGCAGGCTGAGGCCGAGGGCCTGGCACACCGCTGGCGGTTCGCGCCCAATCAGCCCCACAAATTTGCGACCAAGCCACAGCCCGAAAAGACCGACCAAAGCAAGCCCTGAATCGCATTCCGCGTGCGCGCACACACCCCCTAGTACCCCCCTAGGTACGTGCGAGGACGCACGACCTAGGGGAACGGGTTTGTGTGCGTGCGAGCGCGGGCGGGCCGAGCCGACGAACGAGAAACGCCAGGGAATAATCCAAAAGCGACACGGGCGAACGTGTGGGCACACATCGCGAACTAGCCTTTGCCATCAGCGTGCGAGCATTCGATCCGATCGAGCCGGTCTTCGATGCGTTGAAGCGTCTCCGCGATCGCAACGAGTTCGGGGAGAATCAATTCGCGGATAGCACGACGAGTGTTCAGTCGGTTTGAAAGGATGTCGGAAACGCGAACGCGTTGTTCAACCTTCCATCCGCGAAACTCACTCGGCTTGTAAGTGTATTCGCGTTGAACACCATCGGGACATATGTAGATGCCTTCTTCCTTTGCTCGCTTTTCGGAGACCTTGAGCTCTGAGTGACACCCTGTCACCGAACCGTCATTGAAGCCAGATGTCACCCAGTGAACCATTCGCCGACGCGGTTTGCGTTTCCGAGCCATATCACCCCTCCAGAAGTTCGATAGGTACTTCGCCGCGATCCGTTTTACGTCAGGGCCCCCGAAGAAGCCCCCAATAACAGCACAGTTTCATTGTTGTACATGTCCGAACGGTGGGCCAATTCATGGACGAAGACGAATTTGAAAGCCCGCCAGTCCCGATCACGCATCTTCGCGACTCGCTGGGGTTCTTCTATCAGCATGTCCGTGAAACGGATCGGCCAGTCATCATCCAACGCTACCGCGACCAATCCGTCGTCATGGTCCCGCTCTGGGAATGGCGATGGCTGAAAGAAATCGAAGACAAGGTTCGCAAAGGCGAACCGATCATCACGGCGGAATTAACCGATGGATCTTGATCGCCTGATCGCCGACGCGAAAGAACTGTGCCGCGACGTGGCCCGCCTGGAGCTTACCGATTCGCCGCTTTACATCGTCACGCAAACGATGCTGCCGCCCATGCTGGGTGCCACGACGGTCTGCTATGGCTACACGTCGCCGAGCCTGGACCTGCATCTGCACCATTGCCTGCGTGACTTTGAAGGACGTGGGCCAGTGATCGTGCTGGGCAATTTGAACATCCAGCGTGACTTCCCCGAGCGAACGTACAACAAGATGCTCGGCACGACGCTGCACGAACTGGCCCACATCTTGGAACGCCCGTCGTTGTTCAAGCCGCGACCGTACAACCACTTTTACATTCGCTCCGAAGCGATCCGCGTCGCCGAGGCCGTTTCCCGCGAAGACGAGGACGGCGACGGAACCACGCCACCGTGGACCACGCACGAATCGCGGTTCATGCGGATCGCCTACCACCTGCATCATCGTGCGGCCAGCCTCGGCTACGACATCCGGGCCGACGGAGTGTACAGCACCGAGCGATACGGCATGTCGCCGGCGGCCGGTTACGCGGCCGCGATCAAGTCCGAAGCCAAGACGTTGTCCGCCGCAACGTTTCGCCAAATCTGTTCGATGGCTCCACCGCCGAGTTTCAAGGCGATCTACGAACAAGACAAACGTACCTGGATCAACTCCGTTCCCCAACGCCGAAGGAAGAATGATGAATTTGACATCACTACTTGAAAAGATCTCCACCCGCCAACGCCAGCGTCGCCTGTCCAAATGGTCGGACTACAAAACGCTGGTCGCCCGCATCTGCGACGGCCAAGAACCCGACGCGGACGAGGTCGCGGCCGTGCTGTTCGACAACGACAAGACGCTCGAAGAACTTCACAACGATGAAGTATCGACCTGAGTTCCCCAATCGCTTCGGCTGCTACGAAGACGGCCTGCAGTTCTGTCGCGATTTTTTGCACTGGTACAACAACGAACACTACCACAGCGGCATCGGGTTGTTGACTCCAGCATCGTTGCATTACGGCGGCGCCGAAGAAATTACAGCCGCTCGCCGTAAAACCCTTCATCAAGCGTGGGAGAAAACACCCGAGCGTTTCGTGCACGGGATTCCCAAACCGGCGACCGCCCCCAAGCGGTTTGGATTAACCCTCCCAAACCAATCGTTGAAACCAAAAAGGAAGCTCCCGAAGCGAACTGCCCGGGAGCCTCCGAAGAAACGTCTTTGACGCACCCTCGATCCGATTATCCCTCGGACGGAGTACAAGCTGGAGCAAGTATTCCAAGGGGTGATCGATCTTCAATCGGTCAGTGCGTCTTCGTAATCGCAAGACGCCACCGCCGCGACTCGAGTGCGTGGTCGAGAGACCTGAGTACAACTTGACGATCTCCAAAGTTCACTTTGGAAAGCTCACGCTCAAGATGTACTCCAAAGGCGAACGCGTGCTTCGTATCGAGGCGATTGCCCACAACACCAGAGAGCTTCATTGTGGGCTGATGATTGACAAGTTCCCGTTGATGATCGAAAAGCTTTCGGGCATACTCGAAAGGTTTCTTGAATCGCTTCGTTGCATTGACGTGACGTGGATCAGTGATGACCTGCTTGAAGAAGC